>NZ_JBFNEH010000039.1:0-37836 GCF_040797425.1 Symbiobacterium sp.
GGCTGCTCCGGCACAGGGGGGAGTTGCGGGGGCCCGGGGTAAGGTGCCCGAGGGGTGGGGCGACGTCTGCGCCTCGTACGGCTGGCAGCAAGTCTCCCAAGCCTTGACACAGCGTGTTCCGCATGGCTGTAGGGTTTCGGGCGGGGACTGGGAGCCTGCTGCGGTGGGGGGTTGCCTGTGTGAAAGCTTGTGAGGGTGGGTCGAGGCGAGGGCTGTCGAGGCTGCGTGGGACGGGATGGCTCCGGCTGAGTGGCGCAGGGCTGCTCCGGCACAGGGGGGAGTTGCGGGGGCCCGGGGTAAGGTGCCCGAGGGGGCGACGTCTGCGCCTCGTACGGCTGGCGGCGAGCCTCCCAAGCGTTGACACAGCGCAAGCCGTATGGCTGTAGGGCTTCGGGCGGGGGCTGGAAGCCTGCTGCGGTGGGGGTTGCCTGTGTCAACACTTGTGTAGATGAGCAGGCGAGGTGCTTCCGGTTGAGTACCAGGGGTGAAGATCCCCGTCGGCAGGCGGGCGAGCCGGCGGAGCACCTAATATTGGAAAAACAGGAGGAGAACGGATGATCGGCGCCGAATAGATGATCTGGCCGGCAGAGGGGGGAGGTAGCGTGCGGATTCCGGGGCGGCTCAGGGTGATGCTCAGGCCGCGGGAAGTACTTGTGCCCGATGCCCTCTGGCGTGACCGCACCCTGAGGGAGGGGGCCAAGTATTTCTGGTGCATGCTGCGTCTGATGCGGGACACGCGCCTGCCTGGCCGGTGTCTGGTCGTCACGTTCGGCGAACTGCGCAAGGAGACCGGGCTAAGCCATAACAGCATCCGTCTGTACTTCGCCGAGCTGCAGGCTGCAGGGTGGCTGAAGGTCATCCGCATGAGTCGGAGCAAGCTTCAGGTAGAGATTCGCTGGCCCCGGGGTCCGCACTTCTTGGTCCTTCCTGAGGACATCCTAAGGGACCGGGAGCTCCCCCACGCTGCACGGTGGATCTGGGGGGTAATCCGCAGGTTCGGGCGCCAGTTTGACTACCTTCAGTTGAAGGAACTGACGGGGTACAGCCACAACACCCTCACCCATCACGTGAGCCTGCTGCGGATTCGGGGATGGCTGGAGGGCGACGACGGCTACTGCGCGCGCCGCAAGCAGTTTCGGCTCACCGCTGCCAATCCGCCCGAGGCGAGGCGCCAAGCGGAGTTGGCGCAGTTTCTCAAAGCAGCCGAGCGGGCGGAGAAGACGGACCGCTATTCGTGGGGCCAGTTTCTGATGGAGCAGATCGTCGCCCTCGTTACGCAGCTGCCCGTGATCCGGAACGGAGCTGCGAGCTGGCTGGTAAACGACGAGACAGGCGCGTGGCTGGAATACGACGTCCTGCTGCACGGCCGCAAGACGGCCTTCGAGTTTCACGGCCCGCAGCACGCAGGGCCCACGGAGCGCTTCCCCGATCCCGAGGTGGCCGCAGCTCAGCAGCGGCGTGACCAGTTGAAGCGGGAGCGGAGCAGGCAGGCGCGGTTCCGGTGCTACGAGATCTGGGCCCAGAACCTGAGCTTTCCCGTGATCACGGACTGCCTGAGGCGGGCAGGGGTTGCCCTGGCACCGGTTCCAGATGAGAAGCGGTACGTGTATGTCCTGCTTGAGTATTACAGTGAACGGTACCGCATGGCGGCGCAGCAGGGCTCGCCTGCGTCTCGCGGCGCGGCTGTGTAGGGGCGGTGCCTGTCACGTCGGACACGGGCAAGCGGGGGTACGGAGCGGCAAGCAGGGTTTTCGTGCCTGCGCGAGGTAGTACCCATATTCAAGACTTTGTGGGGAGGGCACCCGTAGGGATGTTGACCAAGGAGCAGGTGTGGGAACTGGCCAGGACCGTTCACCCGTACGGCGTCAAGGTGCGACGTGACCTCCATCAGAACCCTGAGCTCTCCTTCTGCGAGCACGAGACGCACCGGTACTTGGCGACGGCACTGCAAGAGCTGGGATACTCGTTCCGGGCCGGCCTCGGCGGGGGAACGGGGCTGCAGGTGGTGATCAGGGGTGCACGCCCCGGTCCCGTGGTGGCCCTGCGGGCCGACATCGACGCCCTGCCCATTCAGGAGGAGACCGGGCTGCCGTTCGCCTCGCACCGGCCCGGCGTGATGCACGCGTGCGGCCACGACGTGCACACGGCGATCCTGCTGGCCACGGCGAAGGCGCTGTGGTCCATCAAAGACGAACTGCCCGGGCAGGTGGTACTCATCTTCCAGCCCGGCGAGGAGAAGAACCCCGGTGGCGCGTCGCTCATGATTCGCGACGGCGTGTTGGATCAGCCGAAGGTCGACGCCATCTTCGGCCTGCACGTCGAGCCGTTCCTGGAGGCCGGCCGGATGGCCTTCGGGGAGGGGCCGATGATGGCAGCGCCCGACGAGCTGCGGGTGACGATCGTCGGACGCGGGGGGCACGGGGCCACACCCCACCTGACTGTTGACCCGGTGCTCACCGCCTGCCAGGTCATCACCGCGCTGCAGCAGGTGGTGGCCCGCAACGTCAACCCCTTCCAGCCGGCGGTGGTTACCATCGGGATGATCCAGGGCGGGTCCGCCCACAACGTGATCCCGGACGAGGTCAGCTTCGTCGGAACCGTTCGGACAATGGACCCGGAGCTGCGCCGCCTGATGCCGGAGCGGATCGAGGCGGTGGTGCGGGGGATCTGCGCCGCGGCCGGGGCATCCTACCGCTTCCACTACGAGCACGGCTATCCCGTGCTGGTGAACCATCCGGAGATGACGGCGCTCGCCCGGCAGGCGGCCGTGGACGTACTGGGCGCAGACAAGGTGGAGCAAATGGAGCCCTCGATGGGCGGTGAGGACTTCGCCTACTACCTGGAACGGGTCCCGGGCACCTTTGCCCGCCTGGGTGCACGTGCCCACGACGATGCCGCACCGTACGGGTTGCACACGTCACGACTCATGGTTGACGAGTCGTGCATTGCAGTTGGTGTGGCGTATTATATACAAGTAGTGCAAAACTTCCTGACGACTGGCAGCGTGACTCCCTGACCGATTTCCACCCACAGAGGGGGACCGAGTATGACGCAGCAGCACCGGATTGCATCCCTGTCCGACCGCGCCGCCCGTGAGCGGGAATATATGGAGCGCTACGGTCTCAAGGTCCTGATCAACTGCCTGTCCGGCGGGGTCGACTCTTCGGCGGCGGCTGCCATCAGCAAGCAGGCGGCGCCGGATGGAACGGTGGCGCTGATCCTGCCCTGCTCCACCGAGGAGGAGCTCGAGGGCGAGCGCCTGCAGGACATCGTCGACGCCGAGCGGGTGGCGCGGCACCTGGGCATCCCGGCCGTGACCATCAACCTGAGCGACCTGTGGGACATGGCGGTGACGCTCTACTCGGCCGCGGCCCGGGAGCTGGCGGCCAAGGCCGGCCTGCCCCTGGAGGAGGAGCGGCTCCAGTGGGCGATCAACAACCTGAAGCCGACGCTGCGCATCATGACGGCCGGCTTCTTCGCCGACGCCTTCCGCGGCCTGATGGTGGGCACTGGCAACGGCGTGGAGTACTTTCTCGGGTACTTCTCCATCCGCGGTGACGGCATCTCCGACCGGCAGCCAATCCGGGACTGCACCAAGGCTGAGGTCCGGCGCCTGGCAGCTGAGGCCGGGCTGCCCGATGACCTGGTCAACCGGGTGCCGACCGCCGGGCTCTGGCCGGGCCAGACCGACGAGGGTGAACTGGGCTTCAGCTACGCGGACGCCGACCGGCTCCTGGTCTGGCTGCTCGAGCGGCACCTGAAGAGCCCGGTGCTCAGCACCACCCTGACGGTGCTCGAGGAGGCTGTGGAGGCGATCCTGGCGGACCCCGACCTGCCCGTCCAGCCCGAGGTCGCCCGGCGCATCATCGCACAGAACCGCCGCACCGAGTTCAAGCGCCGCCCTGGCGACCTGGAAGAGATGCTGAAGCGGCGCGGCCTGGTGTAAACAGGCTGGCGGCAGCCTGGTGCGTGCCGACCCGCGGTGGCCGGCTGCCGTAGCTGGGCCACTTCCAGCAGCGGTCGCAGCAAGGTAAAGGGGGCGTGCGTGTGCTTTGGTGGACGAGGACGCGGCGCAAGGAGAGCCCGTTGGCCGAGGCGCAACGACGGCTCGTCATACCCGAGAACATCTACCGTCGGATGATCATCCACTGCTATGAGGAGCGGCCACTGGAGGCGTGCGGCCTCCTGACCGGCGCGTCCGGATACGTGGCCGCCGGTTACGCCACGGACAACCAGGAGCGCAGCCCCGTCCTGTACCGGGTGGACGACCGCCAGTTGCTGACCGCGGTGGAGGAGGCCCATCAGAAGGGTCAGGAGGTCGTGGCCATCTACCACTCTCACGTGGCCAGCGAGGCGGTGCCGTCCCGCACGGACATCGCCCAGGCCACCTGGCCCGAGGCCTTCTACGTGATCATCTCACTTAAGGCCCGGCGCCCACGGGTGCGCGCCTGGCGCATCGTGGACGGGCAAGTGTCGGAACACCTGGTGGTGCTGGCGCGGCACGTCGACGGCGAGTGGTTCGACCTGCGGCAGGCGGTCCGCAGGGCAGGCGGATCTGTCTGAGGACAGCAGAGGGAGTTTGTCATGGCGGCGCAGCGGCTGGTCATCGGGCGGCGGCTACTTCAGCGGATCCTGGAGCATTGCCTGGAGGAGAAGCCCGTGGAAGCCTGCGGCATCCTGGCCGGCAGGGATGGCCAGGTGCGCGCCGTGTTCGCTACGGACAACGCCCGGAACAGCCCGATCTTCTTCGAGGTGGAGCGCGAACAACAAGAAGAAGCTCTGCGGCGCATCGCTGTGCAGGGGCACGAGTTGGTGGGCATCTACCACTCGCATCCCACGGCACCCGCTGCACCGTCGAGCTACGACGTGGAGCAGGCGGTCCACTACCCGGATGCGATTCGGCTGATCATCTCGCTGAACGGCCCGGCCAGCATCGGTGCGTATCGCATCTGTGGCGAGCGGGTGGAGGAGGTGCCCCTCTTCATCGGCGACGGCCCGGGAGGGGAGTTCTTCGACCTGCGCGCCCGCTGGCGCCAGCGGCGGACCTGAGGCGCGCGAACGGCGCCCCGAAGGCGATGAGCCCTCGGGGCGCCTGTCGCGTCACCATTCGTCCGGTTCTACTCCGCCGGTTGCTCGCCAGATCCCTCCTCCGGCTCCGCAGAAGGCGGCTGCGGGTTGACGATCAGCCGGTCGACCACGTCGGCCATCGCCGTCTCGTCGGGAATCCAGATCCACCCCCGGGGGTTGTGGGGGTCATCGTAACCCGGCAGGGTCTCCATCTGCACGTTGTCCAGGTCTGCGCGCATGGCGCCCAGGGCCAGGGTGAGGGCGGTCGTGGTGTCGATGTCGGTGTCCACGTAGGCCAGTCCGGTACGGATCACCTCAGGCAGCTTCGTCAGCGACTGGGTCTGCCTGGCTTTTCTGGCCAGGGCGACGAGGAACTGCTTCGTGCGCTCCGTGCGGCCGATGTCGCCGGTGGCGCCCCGGTAGCGGACGAACTCCAGGGCCCGCTGCCCGTCCAGGTGCTGCGGCTCCTCCGACGCCGTGAAGTTGATCAGCAGCGGCGGGTCGGCGTAGGGATCCTCGTAGTACATGTCCTGGTCGATGACCAGGTCCACGCCGCCCAGAATGTCCACTACCTGCTTGAACCCTTCGAAATCCACCCGCACATAGTGGTCGATCTTCACACCCAGCAGTCGTTCCACGGTGGCGACGGTGACTTCCGGCCCCCGCTCGCCGGCGTAGGCGTGGGCGTGGGCCAGCTTGTCGGGAGAGACGCAGTAGTCGCTGAGTCCGGTGCAGTCGATCTCCACCAGGGTGTCACGCGGCAGCGAGAGCAGGGTGAGCAGGCCCTTACGGGGGTCGAGGTGGGCGAGGACCACCACGTCGGTGCGGGTCTTGCCTTCGTCGAGCCCCATCAGGAGCACGTTGACCGGCGGCGCGAGGTACCACGCCCCCGCCGCCAGGCCACCCAGGAGCAGGACGACGACCACCACGATGATCATCACTACGCGAAAGCCCTTGTGGCTCCTGTCTGTCACGGTCAAGTCCCCTCTCCGTCCGATGCGCGTTCTGTACATGCGTTGTGTGGAATCGGGTGTAACTTCCGGAGTACAGTTGCGTCGTCGTGACTCGAAGCCAGACGTCACGGCCCTTCATATGGTAGCACCGTTCCGCTGCGTGGGAGTACGGCGGTGTCACGCGGCCACAGTGTGGGAGGCGCGGCAGCGGTGGTTCGGTGCATGGGAGTACGGCGGTGCCATACTGCCAGAGCGTGGGAGGCGCGCCAGTGGTGGTACGGTGCATGGGAACAGGGCGGTGCCGCACTGCCAGAGCGTGGGAGGCGCGGAAGCGGTGGTACGGTGCATGGGAGTAGGGCGGTGCCATACTGCCAGAGCGTGGGAGGCGCGGAAGCGGTGGTACGGTGCATGGGAGTAGGGCGGTGCCATACTGCCAGAGCGTGGGAGGCGCGCCAGTGGTGGTTCGGTGCATGGGAACAGGACGGTGCCGCGCTACCACGGCCTGGGAGGCCCGGCGGCCCTGCTGAACGGTTACGGCGGGGAACATCGTCTGAACGCCGTGTCTGCGGGCACGGCGTCATCGCTTGTCCCGCCGGCTCCGCGGATTGCCTGACGGCCTTGCGGCGCCGGAGCATCGGCGGTCCCCCTGCGCCGTGGCCCGGAACAGCGCCCCACTGCTCCGAGGCTTTGGCGGCCCCGCGGTTCCGGTGGCTCCTCCGCGTGCCGCAGGACCCTGGAGCAGGCCGCCGCGGCGTCATGCGCCGACGGCGCCCCGTGCCCGGCAGCCACGGTCCCACGGTTACTGAAAACATGGCTCGGTTGCCACCTGAGAATAGCATGTGACCTGTGGGAACTTCAATGGCGAAATCCGGCGATAGGGCAGGACTGGGCCGTTCGGACCTCGAACAGAACCGCGGGGTTAGTTGAGCAGTCACAGAGGTGGTGGGCATTTGCGAATTCTCGGCATCGACCCCGGCACGGCCCGGATGGGCTACGGCGTCGTGGAGGACGCAGGCGCCGGGCGGGAGCGGGCGGTGGCGTACGGCTGCCTGGAAACGCCGCCGGACATGCGGACCGAACTGCGCCTGCAGGTGCTCTACCGGGGCGTTGTGGACCTGCTGCTGGAGCACCGGCCCGACGTGCTGGCCGTGGAGGAGCTCTTTTTCGGCCGCAACGTGACCACCGCCATCCACGTGGGCCAGGCCCGCGGCATCGTGCTGCTGGCCGCGGCGGACAACGGTGTGCCCGTGCGGGAGTACACCCCGATGCAGGTCAAGATGGCCGTCACCGGATACGGCCGGGCCGACAAGATGCAGGTCCAGCGGATGGTACGGGCCCTGCTCGGCCTTCCCGAGATCCCGAAGCCCGACGACGTGGCGGATGCTCTGGCCGTGGCCATCGCAGCCCTCCACGGCGAGAAGTTCACCTCACGGTTGGGAGGTCTGTCGTAGCATGATCGCTCACTTGCGCGGCGAGCTCGTCAGCGCCACTGCCGATTCCGTGGTCATCGACGTGGCGGGGGTCGGCTACCGCTGCCTGGTGCCCGCCTCGACCCGGTCTCGCCTGCCGGCCGTGGGGTCGACCGTGCAGCTTTACACATCACTGCAGGTGCGCGAAGACGCCCTGACGCTCTACGGTTTTCTCACCCCGGCTGAGCACGACCTGTTCGGTCAGTTGCTCCGCGTGGACGGCATCGGCCCCAAGGTGGCCCTGGCCGTGCTTTCCACCACCGACCCCGAGGCGTTCCGCCGGGCGGTGCTCTTCGAAGACATCGACACCCTGTGCCGCATCCCCGGCATCGGGAAGAAGACGGCGCAGCGGCTGGTGCTGGAGCTGAAGGGGAAGGTCGACCTGCTGGGTTCACCCTCCGGGGTGCCCGGGGCCACGGGGGCCGCGACTCCGCCCCAGGGGGACGTGTGGGCAGAGGCGGCCGAGGCGCTCTGTGCGCTGGGGTATACGCGCACCGAGGCGATGGAGGCCCTGGCCCGGGCCCGCGGCGAGGCCGGCGACGCGCCGACCGTGGAGACCCTCGTGCGGCTGGGGCTGAAGCAGCTGTACCGGGGTTAAGGCGGCATGGCTGACGGACGCCGCCTCAGAGTCCCCTGACCGGCTGGGTGCGAGTCAGTTGTCCCGGGGTCAAGGCGCCACGAGTGGCGGGCGCCGCCTCGGAGCCCCTGTCCGGCTGGGCCTGAAGCAGCTGTAGCGGGGTTAAAGCGGCATGGTTGACGGACGCCGCCTCAGAGTCCCCTGACCGGCTGGGTGCGAGGCAACTGTACCGGGGTGAAGGCGCCAGGATTGACGCACGCGCCTTCGACCCCCCCGTCCGGCTGGGGCGGAAGCATGAGTGAGGAACGGGTCCTCGGCGGCTCCCGTCCGGAGGGGGCTGAATCAACTCGACCGGGGGTAAGGCGGAATGAGTGAGGAACGCTTCCTCTCCGGCCACAAGCGGCCGGAGGATGTGCGCATCGAGGAGACCCTCCGCCCGCAGCGCCTGGCGGACTACCCCGGCCAGGAGCGGGTGAAGGAGGAGCTCTCCATTTACATCGCCGCGGCCAAGCAGCGGGGCGAGCCCCTGGACCATGTGCTGCTCTACGGCCCGCCCGGGCTGGGCAAGACCACCCTGGCCCACATCATCGCACAGGAGATGGGCGTGAACCTGCGCATCACGTCCGGGCCCGCCATCTCCCATCAGGGTGACCTGGCGGCGATCCTGACCCAGCTCTCCGAAGGGGATGTCCTCTTCGTCGACGAGATCCACCGGCTGAACCGGCTGGTGGAGGAGACGCTCTACCCGGCGATGGAGGACTTCGCCCTCGACATCATCCTGGGCAAGGGCCCCAACGCCCGCACGCTGCGGCTCGACCTGCCCCGTTTTACCCTCATCGGCGCGACCACCCGCTACGGTGCCCTTACGTCGCCGCTGCGGGATCGGTTCGGCGTGGTGATGCAACTGCAGTTCTACAGTGTCGAGGAGCTGACCCAGATCCTCCTGCGGTCGGCCCGCATCCTGGGCGTGAAGCTCGACCCGTCCGGCGCCGAGGAGATCGCCCGCCGCTCCCGGGGGACCCCCCGGATCGCCAACCGGCTGCTGAAGCGGCTCAGGGACTACGCCCAGGTGAGGGCGGACGGGGTGATCACCCGTGCGGTGGCGGACGCGGGCCTGCGCCTGATGGAAGTCGACCCCATGGGGCTCGACAAGGTGGACCACAGGGTGCTGCGCGCCATCATCGAGAAGTACGGCGGAGGTCCGGTGGGGCTCGACACCCTGGCCGCCGCCACCAATGAGGAGCCTGAGACCATCGAGGACGTGTACGAGCCCTACCTGATGCAGATCGGGTTCCTCCAGAGGACGCCGCGGGGGCGGGTGGCCACTCGCAGCGCTTACGAGTACCTGAACATCCCCTACCCGGGTCAGTCCGACAGCGGGAGCACCCAGGCCCGGCTGTTCTGACCACGCTCGAGCGTTTTCCGCCACTTCCCACTGGTGTGGCCCCCCGTTTTCGAGGGGCTCACTTCGTATTACTTTGGCAGACGAGAGGTGACGGAGTTGCTGCTGACCTTTCTGCTGAGCCTCTCGGACAGCGCCGACGGCCCTGGTCCTTCCCTGGCCGAACGGTTGCTCGGCCCGGCGAAGGCGGGCGACAAGGCGGCGCGGGAAGAGCTCATCCGAGCCTATACGCCTCTCGTGCTGCGAGTGGGCAGTCAAGTCTCCGGCCGGTACCTCACCGTTGGCCAGGACGAAGAGGTATCGGTGGGCCTTCTCGCCCTCAACGAGGCCATCGACCGGTTTGATCCCGCCAAGGGCAGCGCGTTCATCCCGTTTGCCGAGCTGGTGATCAAGCGCCGGATGATGGACTATTACCGTCGGCAAAAAAGCCGGGTGGAGGTGCCGCTCAGCGACCTCACCTCGGAGGACGGCGAGGGCAACCCGCTGCAGGGCGTCGAGATGCGGGAGGCCATCGCCGAGCACCAGCGGCAGCAGGAGGCGGAGGAGCGCCGGGAGGAGATCGCCCGCTACGCCCGGCGGCTGGCCGAGTTCGGCATCCGCTTCAGCGATCTGGTGGCGGTCTGCCCCAAGCATGCCGACGCCCGGGCCCGGGCCGTGGGCATCGCCCGCACGGTCGCCGCCGATCCGCTCCTGTCTCAGCACTTGCTCACCCGGCGGGAACTGCCGCTGAAACAACTGGAGGACCGGGTCGGCGTGAGCCGCAAGACTCTGGAGCGGCAGCGCAAGTACATCATCGCGGTGGCGCTGCTCCTGCTGGAAGACTTTGTTCACCTGCGCCACTACATCGCGGTCTAGGTGCACGGGGAGGCATCGCAAATGCAGAAGGGCATTCTGCTGGAGGTGGAGGGGAGGACCGGGATCGTGCTCACCCCGTCGGGCGAGTTCAGGCGGGTTCCCCTGCCTGCCGGCCACCCGGCGGTGGGCGATGAGATCCCCGTCCCCGAGGCCGGCGCCTGGCACAGCTTCTTCAGCTGGACCTGGGTGGCGGCCGCGGCGGCGGTTCTCCTCATGCTGCTCGTGCCCACAGGGTACTGGCACTGGACCCTCGCGCAGCCGGCCGCGCTGGTCATGATCGACATCAACCCGTCCATCCAGCTCACCGTGAACGGCCGGCGGCAGGTCGTAGCCGCGGAGGGGCTGAACGCGGACGGTCGGGAAGTGCTGGACGCCATCCAGTGGCGGCGGCAGCCGGTGGAACAGGTGGCGGGAGCGATAGCGGCCCAGGCGGTGGCCATGGGCAAGCTGAACCCCGCCGCCGAGGAGAGTGCCGTGGTGATGGCAGTCGCCCCGCTGGAGGGCAAGGTGCTCCGGCCCTCGCTTTCGCAGGACATCGTGGAGCGGTCGCGCACAGCCCTGCATGAGGTGGTGGCCGAACAGGCCCAGAGCCTGGGCGACGAACCCCGGACCGGGGTGGCGGTAGTCCAGGCCACCGCCGAGGAGGTGGAGGAGGCCCGCAAGCAGGACCTCACGCTGCCGCAGTTGATCATCCTTGAGGAGATTCAGGCCGAGCACCCGGAGGTGACGTCTGACGCCATCCGGGATCAGGCGCCAGGGAAGTTCCTGAAGGAGCTGGGCATCAACCCCAGCGAGCTGCTCAGCCGGGCGGAGCAGCGGCGCAGTGAGGCGACCGCTGGTAAGGGCGCCGGCAAGGGGGACGGCCAGAACGCCGGATCCGGCGAGGGCAGCAAGGGCAACTCCGGGCCCGGCGGCAAGATCAACGCCGACAAGGGCAACCCGGGCAGCAACGGTAAGAGTCCCGGGAACCCCGGCACCCCGGGGAACAACGGCAAGGGGGGCCCCGGGAACTCCGCGAACCCGGGGAACAACGGCAAGGGGGGCCCCGGGAACTCCGGCACCCCGGGGAACAACGGCAAGGGAGGCCCCGGGAACCCCGGCACCCCGGGCAACAACGGCAAGGGTGACGAGGGTGGCCAGGCCAGCCCCGGAAAGGGTAACCAGAGCAACCCTGGCACGCGCAACCAGAGCAATGCGGGTATGGGTGTTGTAGAGCCCCGGGGCAGGGATGCCCTGAACAACCCCGCCGGGAGCCGTGAAAACGACCCCCGCCAGGGGAGTGAGAACGAGCGCACGCAGGGCAGTCAGAGCAACAGCGGCCGGGGAAAGCAGAGCAACAGCGACGGGTCCATCGAGGCCATCTACCGCAGCGACACCTCCGGATGGGGCGACCGTGACGACGAGCAGGGCGGGCGCGACCGTCAGCGCACGGGCGGTTCCCGCGGCGGAGGCGAGCACACTGACCCTGCCCGGGGATGGCCCTCGTACTGGGGTAACGCCATCGGATACTGATGGGGGCCGGCATCCCGGCCCCATCGCCGTTTCCAGCGGGAGGAGAAAATCTGTATTGGGGCGAACCATTTAGCTACAGTTTTTCTCAACTCGACAGGAAGGCGGTGGCCTCAGTGCGAATATCCTCCGCCATTGCTGTGGCACTGGCAGGCGTGCTCGTCCTCGCGCCCCCGGCGTTCGTGCCCGGCGCAGCCCCCTCCGCGGCCGCGGAGGAGATCGCGGAGGAGATGGCACAGCAGGTTCCCGGAGAGAACTGGGGAACGGCTCCGCAGTTTCCACAGGGAGCTTCCGGGGGCGGCTCGAACGAGCTCCCCGGAGAGGCACCGGCGGAGAGTCCCGCGGAAACGACAGGAGGAACGCCCGGGGGCGGTTCCGGTGAGACTCCTGCGGGGGAGGCTCCCGGAGATGCACCCGCGGAGACTCCGGACGAAGTTCTGGAGGAGACGCCGGAGGAGGTTCCGGGGCAGGTGCCGGACGAGGCCGCCGGCCAGGTGCCCGCGCCCCCGCCTGACACCCCCGTGCGGATCGGGCTGGCGTGGGGTCAGACCGCAGCCTGGGTGAGCAGCACGGCCGGCCTCTGGGTCGTGGTGGACGGGACCCTCCATGCGGAGGTGCGCCCCGGCGCCGTGGTGGGCCTGCACGCGCTGGACGGCGGGGTGTTCGTGGATGCCGTCCCCGCCCTGTTCACCGACCGGGTCCGTCTGGTCCCCAAGCCGCCCGGGTATATTAGCTTCCAGGGCCGGTCCTATCGGGGCGAGATCGAAGCGGTGCCCACGGCCGGGGGCAGGCTGTCCGTGGTGAACGTCGTCAACCTCGAGGAGTACCTCCTGGCGGTGGTGCCCGCCGAGATGGAGCCCAACTGGCCGGCCGAAGCCCTGAAGGCCCAGGCGGTCGCTGCCCGGACCTACACCCTGGCGAACCTCGGCAAGCGGAGCGCAGACGGCTTCGATCTGCGCAACACCACGGATGATCAGGTCTACCGGGGCATCCAGGATGAGCGGCCCAGCACCACGGCCGCCGTCCTCGAGACCAAGGGCCAGGTGGTCACCTACGAGGGCCGGTTGATCGCGACCTACTACCACTCCTCGTCGGGCGGCCATACGGAAAACAACGAGAACGTCTGGACGGGCGGGACACCGCTGGGTTACCTCCGCGGGGTGCCCGACTTTGACGACGTGCCCGGCAACAAGTACACCTCGTGGAGCTACGACTTCACCATTGACGACTTCAGCCAGGCCCTGCGCCAGGCCGGCTTCCCCGTCGGCACGGTGACGGCGGTGGTCCCGGGGGCGCCCGGAGCGAGCGGCCGCCCGACCACCTGGACGGTTGTCGGCACTGAGGGCACGCGCACGCTGACCATGCAGCAGATGCGCACGGCCCTCGGCCTCCCCGCCCCGCCCAGGGAGATCGCCCTCTCCGGCCCGGACTCGCCGGCGCCGGAGCCCGAGCCCGGCACGGGACCGGACGCTGCGACCCCGCCGGGTTCCGGCACCGTGGCTGAGCCGGGTTCCGGAACCGGGGCGGACCCCGGGACGCCGCCGGGTTCTGGCACCGGGCCGGGTTCTGGAAGCGGACCGGACTCTGAGATCCCGCCGGATGCCGGCAGCGCGACCGGTCCGGGCCCCGGAAACGGGTCTGCCCCCGGAAGTACGCCGGGTTCCGGTACCGGGTCCGGTGCTTCGACTGGGCAGAGCCTCGGCGGCGGGCCGAACCCTGCATCCGGACAGACTCCGGGGCCCGCACCGACCCCGCAGCCCGAACCCGAGCCTGAGCCTGAGCCCCAGCCCCAGCAGGCCCTGGTGGCCGTGCTGGGCGCCGACGGCATCCCCAGAGTGCGTCCCATCGCGGGCAGCCAGGTGCTGGGTGCGGGCGGGGTGACGGTGACCCTCACCGGCCCGGCCGCAGTCGCCAGCCGCGACGGCTACGCCGTCCTCGGGGTGCTCCCGCGGCCCGGGCGGACCGGGTCGACGCCCTCGTCCCGCGGCGACGGGGCTGACAGGGATGGACAGGGTTCCACCTCGGCGCCGGGAGCCACGGCAGGTTCCGGCGGTGCGTCCCAATCCGGGGCTACGTCCGGTTCCGGTGCGACGCCTGCATCCGGAGCTACGTCCGGCTCCGGTGCCACGCCTACATCCGGGGCTACGTCCGGCTCCGGTGTCGCGCCTGCATTTGGGGCTACGTCAGACTTCGGTGCCGCGCCCGTACCCGGGCCCGCGTCCACCCCGGGTGCGGCATCCGACCACCCGTCGACGCCCACCCCGGGAACCGCCTCCGGAACGGGGCCCTCGCCTGAGCCCACGGCCGGCCAGGGTGTTACCCCACCTCCGGAGTCCGCGTCCGGTTCGGGCGGATCGGCGCCCCGGGCCGAAGCCGCCCCCACGGGGGTCACGGTCACGGGGAGCGGGTACGGCCACGGCGTCGGCCTGTCCCAGTGGGGCGCCTACGGCATGGCGCTGCAGGGGAAAACTTATGTTGAAATCCTGACCCACTTCTATACCGGTACAAAGGTGGAGACCCGTTAGCGTGCGACTCGAAGACTTTGACTACGACCTTCCAAAGGAACTGATTGCCCAGACGCCGGTGGAACCGCGGGACGCGTCCCGTCTGATGGTGGTGGAGCGAAAGAGCGGTGCGATTCAGCACCGCTACTTCCGCGACTTGCCCGAGTTCCTGCGGCCCGGCGACGCCCTGGTGGTCAACGACACCCGGGTGATGCCCGCCCGCCTGCTCGGCCACCGCGAGAAGACCGGCGGTGCGATGGAAGTGCTGCTGCTCAAGCGGTTGAGCCGCGACCGGTGGGAGACCCTGGTGAAGCCGGGCAAGAAGGCCCGGCCCGGCGAGCGGATCATCTTCGGCGACGGACTGCTGGTGGGCACCGTGGTGGAGCCCACCGACTTCGGCGGCCGGGTGATCGACTTCACCTACGAGGGCGTGTTCGAGCACCTCCTGGACCGGCTGGGCCAGATGCCGCTGCCCCCGTACATCCACGCGCAGCTTTCCGACCCCGAGCGCTACCAGACCGTCTACGCCCGGGAGTGGGGGTCGGCGGCGGCGCCAACGGCCGGCCTGCACTTCACCCCTGAACTGCTGGAGCGGTTGAAGGCGCAGGGGGTGGAGATCCACAAGATCACCCTGCACGTGGGGCTGGGCACCTTCCGCCCGGTGGAGGTGGAGGACCCCACCCAGCACAAGATGCACAGCGAGTTCTACAGCGTGTCCCCGGAGGCGGCCGAGGGCATCAACGCGGTGCGGAGGCGGGGCGGGAGGCTGGTGACCGTCGGCACCACCTCCGTGCGCACCCTGGAGACCGCGTCGCAGCCGGACGGCACCGTCGTGCCGGGGTCGGGCTGGACCGACATCTTCATCTACCCCGGCTACCGGTTCAAGGTGGTCGACAGCCTGATCACCAACTTCCACCTGCCCAAGTCGACCCTGCTGATGCTGGTCTCCGCCCTGGCCGGGCGGGAACTGATCATGAAAGCCTACCGCGAGGCCGTGGAGATGCGGTACCGCTTCTTCAGCTTCGGGGACGCCATGCTGATCCTGTAAGACGGCGCCCAAACGTGCCGTTTTTCTGGCAGGCGCAACGGGCGCTGTGGTACGATACCGAAAGAGGCCAGAGGGAGGCATTCGGTTGGCAGTTCGTTGGGAACCTATCGTGAGAGATCCGGCATCCATGGCCCGCAGGGGGCGCCTCCACACGCCCCACGGCGTGATCGAGACGCCCGTCTTCATGCCGGTGGGCACCCAGGCCACGGTGAAGACCCTCAACCCCGAAGAGGTCTGGGATCTGGGCGCACGGATCATCCTGAGCAATACGTACCATCTTTACTTACGCCCGGGCCACGATCTGGTGCGGGAGGCGGGCGGGCTGCACCGCTTCATGAACTGGAATGGCGCCATCCTCACCGACTCGGGCGGCTTTCAGATTTTCTCCCTCGCCGATCTGCGCAAGATTACCGAGGAGGGCGTCCACTTCCGGTCGCACATCGATGGCAGCGCGCACTTCCTCACCCCCGAAAAGGTGATGGAGATCGAGAACGCCCTGGGCGCCGACATCATCATGGCCCTGGACGAGTGCACGCCGTGGCCGTGCGACTACGAGTACGCCCTGCGCTCGCTGGAGCGCACCACCCGCTGGGCGGCGCGCTGCAAGGCGGCCCATGCCCGTCCCGACAGCCAGGCGCTCTTCGGCATCGTCCAGGGCTCCACGTACGCTGACCTGCGGCGGCGGTCGGCGGAGGAGATCGTGGCGCTGGACTTCCCCGGCTACGCCGTCGGCGGCCTTTCGGTGGGGGAGCCCAAGGAGCTCATGCACGAGATGCTGGAGGTGCAGGTGCCGCTCCTGCCCGCGGACAAGCCCCGCTACCTGATGGGCGTGGGTTCGCCGGAGGATCTGGTGGAGGGCGTCTGGCGCGGCATCGACATGTTCGACTGCGTCCTGCCTACCCGCATCGCCCGGCACGGGACCGTTTTCCTGCCCGACGGCAAGCTGACGGTGCGGAACGCCGAGTTCGCCCGGGACTTCGAGCCCATCCAGGAGGGCTGCGACTGCTACGCCTGCCGCAACTTCAGCCGGGCGTACATCCGCCACCTGTTCAAGGCGGAGGAGATGCTGGGCCTCCGGCTCTGCTCCATCCACAACCTGCGCTTCCTGGTGCGCCTGATGGAGGAGATCCGGGCCGCCATCGAGCAGGGCCGCTTCGCCCAGTACCGCCGGGAGTTCCTCACCCGCTGGCACGAGGGCGAGGCCGCCCGCAGGCAGGCGGACAAGGCCGGGCCCGCTGAGCCGGCGCTGCCCGAGAACCGCTGACCTGTACCGCCGTCCCGTACAGCCCCGCACAAGGAGGAGTTCTGCTTGGCTGTTGAGTACCGCGTCGCCACCCGCGCCGATGTGAACGCGCTCCTGCCCCTCGTGGAGGCCTTCGCCCGGGAGCAGCACGCCCAGGTGGGGGTGCACGAGCTGGCCGAAGGGTTCATGCAGTTCGCCAAGTCCTCGCTGGCCCAGGCGGTGGAGCATCCGGCCGCCGTGGTGATGGTGGCGGAGGAGCAGGGGGCCATCGTGGGATACGCCATCGGCATGCTGCAGGAGCCGCCCGCCATCTTCCGGCCGGAGCTGTACACCTACATCTCCGACCTCTACGTTCTGCCTGACCGCCGCCGGCAGGGAATCGGCACCGGGCTGGTGGAGCGGGTGAGGGGCTGGGGCTACCTGAAGGGGGCCTTTTCCCTCTCGATGATCGTGCCCCCCGGCAGTCCGGCGGTCGGCCTGGGCGAGAAACTGGGACTGCGCCCGATTCAGGTGATGATGTACGCACCCGGCCGCGCGTAGGGGCTTGCCGCTCGCCCACGACCCGGGCGTTTGGTGCGAACGATGACTGTACAGGCGTCGGGTTTCTGTGTATAGTCACATCCATGAGACAGTAAGGAGGAAGATGCATTGGCGGAGTTCATATCTCAATGGGGTCTCCTGATTCTGCTGTTCGTGCTCATGTATTTCATGATGATCCGCCCGCAACAGCAGCAGCAGAAGAAGCGGCAGGAAATGCTCAACTCCCTCAAGGTCGGCGATGAGATCATCACCATCGGCGGCCTGCACGGCGTAATCCAGGCCATCGATGACGCCAACAGCACCATCCGCGTGAAGGTGGCCTCCAACGTGGAACTCACCTTCAGCCGCAGCGCGGTGGGCAGCGTGAAGCGCGGCGAGTAGCCCTCCGCCTTACCCCCGCACGCCCGACTCGAGGCCCCCGATCCCTTATTCCGTCGGTCTCCAGCACAATCGATGTCGAAACGGCCCGGCCTGGTGAAAAGGCCGGGCCTCGGTTTACAGACATAGGCGCCAATTCTATATGTTGACCCCGATCAGGCACATACGGTAGAATGGGTGATACAATCGACTGAAATAGCTGGATAGTCAGATAAAATTGGTCTGGATGGCCACCGTTCCGACAATCGGCCGTCCGGATGGAGAGGGGGGGCGCCAGTGAGCCTGGCCGTGCGTGAGTACCTGAGCGCAGCAGTTGCCCCGGAGGTGGTGGCCCATCACCTGCAGGGCGTGCTGAGCCATCGGGAGCTGGAAGTTGCTCAACTGGCCCTGGCGGGCCTGCCGACCACTGAGGTGGCGCGCCGACTTTTCGTGACGGTGAACACCGTGAAAACGCACATCCGGCACATCCTGCGCAAGACGGGCGCACACTCCCGGCACGACCTCCTCCGGAGGGTCGTGGAGGCGGAAGCCCTCGGGCGGCCGGTACGGATCGGGAGAACCGACGCCCCGCGGCAGGGTGCGCCGGGCGTGCAGGATGCTGCTGAGCCACGCGGCGGCTTACCGGACGCGGCGAAGTCCGGCTGTGCCCCGGCAGCGCAGGACGCCCGGCGGGAGCAGGGGACGCCCGGGCGGAAGGCCGCGGTGGAGCAGGGGAGCCGGCGTCCGACCGCCGCCGGGCAGCAGCGGATGCCCGCAGTGCAGCTCGCCCCCTCGGACCGGGATGAGCCGGATAAGCAGGCCGCAGGGGCGCAGGCCGTTGCAACCCAAGCGCCGGTCGCACCGGATTCGCAGGTCGCACCGGATCCGCAGGGGGCATCCGGGCTCCGGACGGCCCCGGCGCGGGAGTCGGCCCCGGCCCGGCCAGGAGGGCCCGTCGCGCCCGAGCCGGCAGGGGGTTCCGACCGGCGCCTCGTGGCGCAGAGGCCCGCGTCGGACCGCCTCCTACCCGCCCGCGACGCGGTGACCGGCCTCCTTACCCGGGCGGCGTTCCGGCAGCGGGCGGCCGAGGTGGTGGACTCGCTGCCCTCGCCGGGACTCTCGGTGGTGTGGCTCGAGGTGGAGGGGCGCCTGCTCCTGCCCGCCCCCGACCGGGTGGCGGCCGACCTGGCGGTGGCCCAGGCGCTCGCCGAGACGGTGCGGACCCCCGACCTGGCCTTCCGCTGGTCGGACTCGGAGTTCCTGGCCCTGCTCCCGGGCACGGACCGGGAGATCGCCCGGGCGGTGACGATGCGCCTTGCCCTCGCGCTCGGCCAGTGGGCCAGCGCCAGCGGCTGCGACCTGCTCTTCTCCCTGGCCTCCGCCAGCTCTGCGGAGGGCATCACGTCGCCGGAGGCGCTGGTGGCGGCGGCGCAGCAGCGGATTGGGATGTGCTTGAAGGATATCGCGTAGAGGGCCGGAGCCTGCGCATGAGGCAGAGGACCGGGGCCGATGCGGAAAAGAGGGCGCAGCCGGAGCCCACGGGCCGGGAGAGCGCGGAAGGACAGACATACGCGTGCAACGAGCCGGGTGCAACTCACAGCACCCGGCTCGTATTGCCCGCGCTGTCGCAGGTGTAGAGCGCCCGCTCCCCGTCGTGCACGGTCTCCAGGTGCACCGGCCGTCCCCAGATGTGCTGAACGTGCTGGAGGGCGTGGGTGAGGTGGGTCACGTCCAGCTCGACCCCGTCGTAGCCGTGGCGCAGGAAGAGCTCGCCCCGGCCGCGGTAGTTGTCGTCTTCGGCGTAGATGCGGGGCAGTCCGCAGTTCTCCAGCTGCCTGAGGAGCGTGTCCCGCACCGCGGTCCAGTCGGTGTCCTGAGTCTCCCACCCGTCCCCCTCCCGGGCGTAGATCTGCAGGTCGAGCTCTGCGCACAGCTCCGGGGTGAGGTAGTTGCGCACCAGCGACACGTCGGTCTCCACGCTGCGGACCTCGAAGAGCCGCTCCCGTCCGTACCGGGCCTCGATCGACTCCAGCAGGGCGTAGCCCAGACGGTACGGGTTGAGCTGGGCCGGGTTCGGCGCGAGCACCGCGGCGTGGAGCCGGGCGAACTCCACCGCCTCGGCGGGCGTGAGCTCCAGCTGCCGCATGATGCGGGCGTGCCAGAGCGACGCCCAGCCCTCGTTCAGGATCTTCGTCTCCATCTGCGGCCGGAAGTAGAGCGCCTCCTCCCGGAGGCTGGCCAGGATGTCCCGCTGCCAGTCGGCCAGGTCGGCGGCGCGCTCCAGCAGGAAGCGGGGCAGGTCGGAGCGGGGGTCGGGCCGGGTACCGGGGAACGGGTCCACCTGTTCCGCCACGGCCATGGCGGCGTCCAGGAAGCGTTCCACCACGTCCCGTCCGTACCGCTGCTCGTACTGGCGCACCCGGTCGGCGAAGGCGCTCATGGTGTCGACCATCTTCCGGTTGGTCCCCCGGAAGCGCCAGTTGTGTTTGAAGAAGTCGGAGTGGCCCAGCACGTGGGCGACCACCATGCGGTTCTCCAGGAAGGTGTTCGACTCCAGCAGGAAGGCATAGCACGGGTCGGAGTTGATCACCAGCTCGTAGATGCGGGCCAGGCCCAGATCGGCCTGGCTTTTCAGCAGGTAGTAGGCCTTGCCGAAGGACCAGTGGGAGAAGCGGGTGGGCATCCCATACGCCCCGAAGGCGTAGAGCACCTCGGCGGGGCAGATCTCGAACCGCATCGTGAAGAAGTCGAGGCCGTGCGCCCGGGCCAGGGCCATGATCTCCTCGATCGCGGCCTCCAGGCGCTTCAGGTCAGCGGCGGGCAGGGCCCGCCCGGTCGCGCTGTCCGTCATTCTAGCCAGCCCTCCCTTCATCCCGTCCAGGCCGGAAGAAGGCCCGCAGCGCAGCGTACACGTCGGTGCGGTGCTTGATCTGCACCGCCACGAACCGGGGGTGGGCGACCTCCTGCTGGAACAGGTTGAAGAGGGTGTGGGGCTGGTAATAGGGCGCGGCCTGGTACTGGGGCTGCGTTTCGATCTGGCCGTAGCCCACCAGGTTGCAGCGCTCCAGCAACCGCCGGATCAGGGCGACCGCCCGGGGGTTGTCGGAGATCAGGTTGTCGCCGTCGGAGAAGTGGAAGGCGTAGAGGTTGTGCTGGTCCGGCGGGTACTGCCGGTCGATGAGCTGCAGCGCGTACTCGTAGGCCGAGGAGCAGCGGGTACCGCCGGCCTCGCCCTTCGTGAAGAACGCCTCCTCCGTCACTTCCTTCGCGTCGGTGGTATGGGCGATGAAGTGCACCCGCACGCTCCGGTACCGGGTGCGGAGGAAGCGCACCATCCAGAAGCAGAGGCTGCGGGCGACGTACTTCTCGGTGGGCCCCATGGAGCCGGAGGTGTCCATCATCACCAGCAGCACGGCGTCAGCCTGCGGGCGCTCGGCCACGTCCCAGGTCTTGTAGCGCAGGTCCTCCCGGCGGATCCCCGCCAGGGGCGGCCGGCCGGCCATCCGGTTGCGCTTGATCGCCTCCAGCAGCGTGCGCTTCTTGTCAATGTTCGACTGGAGCCCCCGGGGCCGCACGTCGCGCCACTCGTAATGCCTGGCGGTCAGGTCGGGCTGCTGCCTGGGCTCCAGGTGGGGGAGTTCCAGTTCGGCGAAGAGGATCTCCTCCAGGTCCTCCACGGCGAAGTCGGTCTCGAACCAGTCCTCGCCCGGCTCGTCCCCGGCCCCGCCGCCTAACGCCCCCACTCCGGCCGCCCCCGGGCGGCCGCTCTCGCCCTGCCCGTTCCCGGCGGCCGCGGCAGCCTCGCCCACCCGGTTCTGCTTCCGCCAGTCCAGCCGGAAGCGGTACTCCCTCAGCACCCGGATGGGCAGCCGCACCACTTTCCCGCCGCCCTCAGCGATGATCGACTCGTCGCTCACGATCTCGGCCAGGTTGGCCCGGATCGCCTCCCGGATGCGCTGAAGGTGCCGCTCCTGGTCCAGGCGCCCCCGCTGGTAGAGCGACCAGTCCTCCCGGGAGATCCAGAAGTCTGTCTCCGCCACGGACCGTCCCCCCTAGCGGCTGAGCAGGGAGCCCGCGTAGTGCAGAAGTTCGGCCGCGCAGGAGGGGCAGTAGCCGTGCTGCCGGATCAGCCGGTCCATCACTTCGCTCACCCGCCGCTGCTGGCTCGCGTCGGGATGGTGGGCGGAGGTGGTGATCTTGACCACATCCCGGAGATTCGCGAACAGCTTCTTCTCGATGGCCTCGCGCAGCCGCTCGTGAGAGGTGTAGTCAAAGGGGACGCCCCGGCGGGCATAGGTGGAGAGCCGGATCATGATCTCCTCGCGGAAGGCCTTCTTGGCATTCTCGGAGACGCCGATCTGCTCCTCGATGGACCGCATCAGCTGCTCGTCCGGCTCGCGCGGCTCGTCGGTGACCGGGTCGCGCAGCGGGTGGTTGTTGCAGTAGGCCTCGACGTTGTCGAGGTAGTTGCTGAGCAGGCTGCGGGCGGAGTCCTCGAACGAGTCGACAAGCGCCTTCTGCACCTCGCGCTTGGCGATCTCGTCGTACTCCTGCTTCGCCGTGCCGATGAGGGTGAGCAGGCGTTCCTTTTCCTCGGGGGTGATGGAGGGGTGCTGGTCGAGCCCGTCCTTCAGCGAGCGGAGCACGTCCAGGGCGGTGATGCAGGCTTTGTGGCTGTTCTCGCCCTTCTGGATGATGGCTGAGGAGATGCGGTTGATCACGTACCGGGGGTCGACGCCGCTCATCCCCTCGACGCCCTCAAACTCCCGCCGGAGCTCCTCCACGTCCGCCGGCCCGAAGCCCTCGACCTCGGCGCCGTCGTAGAGGCGGAGCTTCTTTACCAGGTCGACCCCGGCCCGCTTCGACTCCTTCAGCCGGCTGAGGACCGAGAAGAAGGCGGCGGCGTAGAGGGCGTGGGGGGCGATGTGCACGTGGCCCGTGTCGGCCTGGCGCACCAGTTTCTCGTAGATGCGCACCTCGTCGGAGACTTTTAGATTGTAGGGGACGGGGATGACGATGATGCGGCTCTGCAGCGCCTCGTTCCGCTTGTTGGCGATGAAGGCCCGGTACTCGCTTTCGTTGGTGTGGGCGACGATCATCTCGTCGGCGGAGATGAGGGCAAACCGGCCGGCCTTGAAGTTCCCCTCCTGGCTGAGGCTCAGGAGGTGATACAGGAACTTCTCATCGAGCTTCAGCATCTCCTGAAACTCCATGATGCCGCGGTTGGCCTTGTTCAGCTCGCCGTCGAACCGGTAGGCCCGGGGGTCAGACTCGGAGCCGTACTCGCCGATGGTGGCGAAGTCGACGGAGCCGGTGAGGTCAGCGATGTCCTGCGACTTGGGGTCAGACGGGCTGAAGGTGCCGATGCCCACCCGGTCGGCCTCGGACAGCAGCACCCGCACCACGGGGACGGCCTCGATCCGCCCGCCGTACTCCTCCTTCACCATCAGGCGGCAGTGGGGGCAGAGGTCGCCCTCGATGACCACGCCGAGCTCCCGCTCCACCTCGGGCCGCAGTTCCCGGGGGATCAGGTGGAGCGGCTCCTCGTGCATCGGGCAGCCGCGGATGGCGTAGACGGCGCCCTCGGGGGTGCGGCTGTAAGCCTCGAGCCCCCGCTTCAGGAGGGAGACGAGGGTGGACTTGCCGCCGCTCACCGGGCCCATGAGCAGCAGGATGCGCTTGCGCACGTCCAGGCGCCTGGCGGCCGGGTGCAGGTAGTCCTCCATCAGGCGCTCCAGGGCCCGCTCGAGGCCGAACAGCTCCTGTTCAAAGAACCGGTACCGTCGGACGCCGTTCACCTCCTCGACGCCGTGGGAGATGATCATGTTGTAAATGCGGGCGTGTGCGAACTGGGTGACCGACGGGTTGCGCGCCACCAGCTCCAGATAGTCGGCGAAGGTGCCCTCCCAGCGGAGGGACTCCTCGCTCATCCGGTGCTCCTCGATCCGCTTGAGCAGCGCGTTCATCTGCGCTCCACCTCCTGGGATGAGTTATTCCCAGGGGCACAATCGTCGAAACATACCGCCTAGTGGGTGATCAGCGACGACCGTGTGAACATTTCAGGTCTCACACACGTTGTAGGGAGTAGAGAAGGGGAGTACCCAAGGAGAGGTGGTTGCGATGGCAGCGAGCGCTGCGCCGCTGGATCCTCTGGCCTATGTGCAGACAGCTTCGGTGGTTTCCCACATCCTGCAGACCCGGTGCGACAGCTACCTGAAGCGCACGTTCGGGCTCAGCTGGCCGGGGTTCACGGTGCTCCGGACCCTCCGCCAGTCGGGGCCGACGTCGGCCAAGCGGCTCACGGCCGCCCTGGCCTGCACGCACAGCAACATCACCGGCATCGTCGACCGCCTGGAGCGCGATGGCTGGGTGAGGCGCACCCGGTCCACCCGCGACCGCCGGGTGATCTACCTGGAGCTCACCGAGAAGGGGGAAAAGCTCGGCGAGGTGGAGGAGGGGCTGCACCAGTTCCTCGTGCAGTCGCTGGGACCCTGGTTCGGCGACGTGCACCCGCTGTTCGAGCGGCTCCAGTCGCTGGAGGCGCTGGCGGCCGGTCAGGGGGAGGAGCAGAAGGAGGAATAGGCATACATAAGGAGGGTCCAGCGGTGGGGGCTGGACCCTCTTCTTCACTGATCAGGGGGAGCCCCTCGAGGATGAGGCTCCCCCTTTCTGGATGAGACCGATCACGACAGGTATCCCCGATCCACGCCGGCGCTCGCCAGCTCCCGGGAGAGGTACTGCAGGCCGTTGCGCAGCCGGCTTTTCACGGTGCCCAGCGGCAGGTTCAGCTCCTCGGCGATGTCCTTGTAGGAATACCCCTCCAGCAGCCGCAGGCTCAGCACGGAGTTGTAGTGCGCGGGCAGTCGCTGCAGAGCGGACAGCAGCGCTTCCACGAACATCTTGCGCTCCAGTTCGTCTTCGGGTCCGGGTGCGGGATCAAGGAGATCTTCGCCCAGCAGCGCGACGTTCTGGCTCCGCTGGCTGCGCAGGACATCGAGTGCGGCGTTGCGGGTGACCTTGTAGAGCCAGGCGCGCAACTGGCCGGTCGGCTCGAGGGATTCCATGTGACACCACGCCTTGTACAGGGCGTCCTGGCAGACCTCTTCGGCGGTGAAGGTGTCACCCAGGAGCCGGTTCGCGTAGGAGAGCAGCGATCCCCCCATCGCTTCCATCAAACGCCCCAGTGCCTCGTCGTCGTTGGCGTTGGGCCGTTCCCACAACTCGACACCTTCGCGCATGGTTCCTTAACCCCTCCCCCTGTACGGACCATGAATGAATGACTATTCAATGTCGGCTCAACCGTATGTTTTCGACCAGAGGATATGACCCCGGCTCCGTAATCATAGCACCGTTTTGTAAGCACAAACAAGGGTGATTGTTCAGTCGTTTACTCCACATGCTATCCACCGAGCAGACGCTTCGGGGTGATGGTTCTTGCACGAGTTGGTTGTACGGCCGTGCACTACAGACTTCGCACAATCGCCAAGAAAATATGTCCTTACAAATGCCCTGCGTGAACATTTCAGGCTGATTATACGTTAGGAAAGATAGAGAAAAGTAATGGGGGTGAGTCGTCTGAGCCGGGTAGATGTGGAGGCGCTGGAGCGCATCGCACTGCTGCGGAGGCTCGCCAGCAGGCTCGAGCAGCAGTGCGAGCGGTTCCTGCGGTACGAGTACGGACTGAGCTGGCCCCAGTTCCAGGTGCTCCGGGAGCTCTCGGTTGACAAGCCGACACTGCTGCAGCAGGTGAACGACGCGGTGTACTGCACCCGTGGCAACCTGGCGGCCATCATCGATCGGCTGGAGCGCGATGGCTGGCTGCGGCGCTTCCGGCTACAGGGAGACCGCCGGGTGGTCATGCTGGGCCTTACCGAGAAGGGGGCGCAGGTGGTCCAGATCGCCGCGGAGCTGCGCGAGCGGATGGAAGAGTGGCTGAAGCCTGTGTGGGATGACGTGCAGGAGATCCACATGCACCTCGAGGCGCTGCTGCAGGACATTACGGACCCGCTCGGGTCCCGTGTGAACATGGCCGAGGACGACTCCCTGGTGGCTGCCGGCTGAAGGGCAGACACCAACGGAAGAAAGGCGGACCAGGGTCACTGACCCCGGTCCGCCATCTTCTTTTTTATCCTGCGTATATTCAGTTCAGTTCCAGGGGCCTGAGCCGGCGGGCGGCCAGGTCCACCACCGCTTCGGGGGTTCCGCCGTCTTCGTCCAGCGAGGCGGTGCCCACCGCGGCGTTCACCCACATGTCCTTGAGGCGCACCCAGCGCTGCAGCTTGCGGATGAGCCGCTCCGCCACCTGATGTGCGCAGGCCCGGTCGCTGCCGGGCAACACGAGGAGGTAGAGGTCGTTCCGCCACTTCACGAGGTGGTCCAGCTGCCGGATGGAGGTACTGAGCAGGTCCGTCACGGCGTCCTCGGGCGGGTCGACAGGTTTTTCCTGCTGGGTAAACTCCAGCTGCAGCAACACGACCGTGGTCTGTGCGCCCCCGCCTCGCCTTCCGGCGAGTTCTGTGAAGAGGCGCTCGAAGCTGGCGGGGAGCGACTTGGCAAAAGTGCGCTCGCCGGTGAGTGCCGCTCCGCGCTCCACCAGCTTGCGGTAGAGTTCCATGCGGCTGTGGGTCTTGGTCTTGCGGTAGAGGTTCCGCAGGTGGGTCTTCACGGTGTTTTCGGAGATGTACAGCGTCTGGGCAATCTGCTGGGTCGAGTAGCCGGCCACCACCAGGCGACCGACCTCCAGCTCGCGCTGGCTGAGGAGCGGTCCCCATACCTGCTCGAGGGTGGGAAGAGCAGATCCTCTGTGCGCCTCCTGGGTCCCCATGGTCTCTTTTGTTCCTCCTGTTCGCCACGCGGTAGTTCGGATGATTCGAGTGAAAGATCGCGCTTTCCTCCTCATTCGAGGGTGAGCGCAAAAATTCACTCGAACGGGTGAGCAGGTTGTGAAAATTGAGTTTTGAAGTGCTAGCGACTTGGCGCCGCGCACTGTCAGGGAAACGCTGCCGCCCTACAGCGATGCGGCGTGGCGGTACACCGTCCAGGAGGGGCACGCGCACTGCGTCCCTCGTTTTAGAGTAAACAGAATCACTCGCCAATTCACGCCCAAGGGTGAGGCGGGGATGTGCCATAATCTGCCTCGGACAGGAGGTGATGCCCGCTGAGACGCATGACCCGCAAGCGGCGGCTCAGGAAGAGGGCGATGCAGGCGCTCGGCCGCCGGGTGAAAGAGTCTGGTGGCAAGCTGCCCTTCCTCCTGATCCCGGTCACCATCGTCGTATCCAGCCTTGCGGCCGGGCATGTGACAGGAAGCACGCTCGCGCTGAGCCAGGATACCGACCGAGGGCCCAACGTCGAGTTCCGCACGCTCACCACGGATGAGGTGCTCCGCTTCACGTCGGGCCGGTTGAAGTTGCTTTCGCACCCGGCTGAGGAAACGGTGGGCAGCGAGATCCGACGCACCTTCCATGTCCTGAACATCAGCAACCGGCGGGTGAGCCTGAAGGCGGAGCTGACGGGGATCCCCTGGGCGACCGTGGAGCTCTCCCAGACCGAGATCGGCCCGGGAGAGGTAGCCGAAATCATCGTCCGGGGCACGTCCGGAGAGCCGGGGGACTACAAAGGCGAGCTCACCGTGTACGGCATGGGCGGTTTCCTGGAGCTGGCGCAGCAGTTTGCGATCCATGTACTCCCTGGGCCTGAGGAGGATGTCTGCGCCCCTGCCGATCTGGCGGGAGATCAGGGCCAGGACGGGGTTCCCGCCACAGACCAGCAGACGCCCGACGGCGAGGCCATCGAACGCGACGTCAACGGCGCCCAGGGCGAGTTGACCGACGTGGCCGATTCGGCCGTTCCGTCGCCGCAGGACGATCCGTGCAATCCGGTTGCCACCCAACCGGAGCCGATCAGCGAGTGCGTGCTGGCCCCCGACGCGGCCCTGCGGGAGGAGGACGTGGAGGAGCCCCTGCCGGGCTGCGATGCACCCACGTCGGAGCCCCCGGCGGTTCCGGAGGACGTACCGGCCGACATGCCGCGTGAGGATGACGCGCCGGGTTCGGACGAGCCTGATGACGGTGAGTCCACGGAGGACTCGGCTGGCGCCGGCGAGACGCCGGCCCAGGGTGAGCCGGACGATTCCCCTGACGACGCGGATTCCGAGGTGAGCCAAGATCCCGCCGAGGATCAGCTCGGTGATGACCCCGCGGACACAGGTTCCGGCGAGCCCGAAGGGGCCGGTAGGGAGACGTCTGATGGTGATGCCGCTGGCGATGGTGCCGACACCGACCACGGGACCGTGGATGGCGACGCCGCAACCGTAATCGAACCCACCAGCGGAACCACAACCGAGACCACCATCGAGCCCACCGAAGGGAACCTCCCTTTGTCGGGTGAGAACGACGCCGAGGTTGAGGAAAGCCAGACCGGTGTCATCGCCGGACCCGCGCCGGAGCCCACCACAGACGAGATCTACCATGGGGGTTCAGGAGGGCAGGACACTTGAAACTCGTGAAACTCGCCGGGCGGTTCCTCAGCGGCGTACTGACCGCAGTGCTCGTGGTGGTCCTGGTAGCGACGGTGGCTCTCGCCATCAGCGCCCGCAGGTCGGCTGACGGCCTGCAGACCGTCCTGGGTTACAAGGTCCTGTCCGTCCTCAGCGGCTCCATGGAGCCGGCGATCAAGACGGGCGACGTGATCATCGTGGAGCCGCTCAAGTCCGACCAGGAGATTGCCGAGGGCGACGTGATCACGTTCCGGGCGCCCGATTCGCCTGACATGCTCATCACCCACCGGGTCGTCGGCATCGTCAGCGTCAACGGTGAGCCCGCAGCCTACGTGACCAAGGGCGACAACAACGACTCCATCGACCTCACGCCGGTCCAGCGGTCTCAGGTCGTCGGCATTCAGCGCTGGCGGATTCCCTATTACGGTTACCTTTCCAACTTCATGCGGCGGCCGCTCGGCATCATCCTCTGCGTCATCGCTCCGGGGTTGGTGCTGATCGGGATGGAGGTCCGCAAGATCATGCAGCTGGTGATGGAAGAAGAGAGGGCCCGGCAGTCCCGGGAGGAGCCCGCCGACGCCCAACCACGGGGTTAGTTACCTGCAGCCCCGCTGCAGTGAAAGGTTTGCCCGGCCACAACCGGGCAAGGACTCAAAGTCCTACCATTACCACACATGGAGGATGAGGCGGAATGAAGAAGATTGCGCTGTCCCTTGCCACCGTGGGTGCCCTGTCGGCTCTGATCACCGGCGCCAGCTTCGCTCTGTTCACGGCGGAGTCCGACAACGTGAACAACACCCTCTCGGCCGGTACCGTTGAACTGGGTGAGGTCACTTCCTTCAGCTGCGGTGTTTCTACTGACAACCTGGCTCCTGGCGACAGCGGCAGCTGCACGGTGTCGGTCACGTACGTGGGCAGCCTGGAGGCGTTCATCGGCGTCGAGTATGAGGTTGACGGTGAGCTGTTCGACGGCGACAACCCGCTGGCGATCAGCCTGTCCGGCGGCAACGAGGTCGACGGCCACTATGTCCTCGGCAAGTTCAGCGACGGCCAGACGGCCACGGTTACCGTGAACTACCAGTTCCCGATTGAGGCCGGCAACGAGTATCAGGGCGCGGAAGGCGAGATCGACCTCTTCTTCAAGGCTGTCCAGGCCCGGAACAACACCAAGCCCGACGGCAGCGGCCCGAGCAGCTGGAACTAGTCTCACGGCGTAACCCGCACGTATGTTTCGGTCCCCGCCGGGATTGCACTGCCCGGCGGGGACTGGGCTAGGAGGACCGCGCATGAACAAGAAACTCCTGATGGTTCTGGGCTCCACCGCCGCTGTTGCTGCTGTTTCCATCGGCGGCACCCTGGCGCTGTTCAGCGACGCCAAGAGCGCGACCGGCGACTTCGCGGCCGGCACGCTCTGCATCACCAGCGAGCGGAACGATGGCGACACGACCCCCGGTCCGATGTTCTACATCACGGCCGAGCAGGGACAGACTCCCGACGGTCTGCTGGGCACACTTCCGACCGGTGTGTGGGCCCCAGGCGATTCAGTGACCCGGACCCTCAACGTGTACAACCCCAGGAGTTGCAGCACCATGGACGCCTGGCTCACCGCCGTCTCGGCCCGGCTCACTGAGGGGATCCCCAACCAGTACGTGCAGATGGCTGATGAGCTGACCGTGGTCATCTCGACGCCCTACGGTGAGGGCAGTAACGCTCCGACCGTGACAGTGGCGGAAGCGCCCCTCAGGGACTTCCTCGATGGTCCCGTGCCGATTCGCTATCCAGATGGCAGCAAGATCAAAGTTCACCTCACCGGTACTCGGCAGATGCAGTTCAACGTTACCTTCAACCGCGACGCCGGCAACGAGTTCCAGGACAAGACGCTGGTTGTCGACTTCATCGTCCACGCCGAGCAGATGCGGAACAACCCGTAAACTACGACTCCCCCCGAGCCCCGGGTCAGACCACCCGGGGCTCGGGCTGGATGGCGTTTGCAACCCTACTCCCGAACTGACGGAGCTTATATTGTGTGTCCCGCGATTCGCTGGGAGCGAAAACCTGCGAATCCGGGGTAACAGAACCTCAGAAAGGGGGAGAGCCGCAACGTGATTCGCAGATGGGTGTTGGCGGTATCGCTGGTGTTGGTCACTGCACTGGCCGGCGCTGGCTTCACCTTGGCCTTGTTCTCGGATTCCACGAATGCGGGCAGCCAGCGGATCGTCGCCGGCACGGTGAGGATCGACGGGGACCGGGTCTACGACACTGTGCGGGGTCCCATGTTCTACATCGATGGTGCGACGGACGGGCTCAGCGACAGCGGAGAGGAGGGGCTCCGGCCGACCGGACTCTGGGCGCCGGGTGACGCCCATCACCGGGTCTTCCACGTCGAGAATGTGGGGTCTCTGGAAGCGAAGATCGTCTCGCTATCTGCTGCGCTCCAGTCCGGGGACGCGGAACTGGCCGACATCCTCGAAGTGAGGATCTACGACGGTGCGTACCTCGATGCCGATGGTGTTCCCACGGTTCCCGCCCCCACGCTGATCTACGAGGGTAAGCTCTCCGAGTTCTTTGGAAGCGGGGTCACCCTCGCTCAGCCGATACTGCTCGACCCCTATAACGAGGAGTGGGGTGGCGGCGGCGTGGCCGAGTTTGGCATCCTGGTTTCCTTCCCGCTGGATGCAGGCAACGACTACCAGGGCAAGTCCATCAAGGTCACGTTCAGCGCCTACGCCGAGCAGGCCAGGAACAACTAATGCAAGTCCAACAACCAAGCCTTCACGCAGGCCGTCGAGATGCCCGGACTCAGGAGTTGCGCCGCACACAGTCCCACGGGGGGCGTGCCTCTCTGTAAGGCGACAAAGGAGAGAGGGGGTCCTGCATGACGAACCGATTTGTGACGCGTGCTTTTCGCAGGTTGACCACACGCGCCGTCGGACTCAGCATGGCAGTCAGCGTGGGGCTTTCCGCCCTGCCGGCGATTGCGCAGGCGGAAGAGTTTACGCTCTCTGGGATTGAACCGATGGCGAGCTGCACGACCATGTTGGTCCGCGACCTAGACGAGCGGGGCGTTGACAAAACAGCCATGGCCAAGAAGATTGTCGGTGACGTTCCGCTGAAAGATGTCGACTACGTCGGCAAGAACAAGGGCGCAGGCGTGTTCTCGGGCGCAGCCGCCATCATCGGAATCGGCGAGGGTGCAGTGCTCACCAGCGGCAAAGCGAAGGATCTGATGAACGCTGTTAACGCCACGATGAACAACCAGAACAGCGCAAGCGGCGACAACGACCTTCGCCAGGCCCTGGGTGGTTCCACCACGAACGCCTCGGTGCTCAAGTTCAAGTTCAAGCCAAGCACTGACCAGTATGCGTTCCAGTTCGTGTTTGGATCCGAGGAGTACGGCAGGTATGCGTCCCTGCGAAAGAACGACGGGTTCATCTTCAACCTGAACGGCAACAATATTGCCACCATCGGCGGCAAGGTGGTCTCTGTCAACAACGTCAACAGCAACAGTAATGCATCTTATTACATCAACAACATAACCGCCAGGAAGTGCGTAACGCTTGACGGCTTCACTACTGTGGTAACGGTGACGGTCCCCGTTCGAGCCAACGAGTGGAACAGCGTCAAGATCGCCGTGGGCGACCGCGACAACTGGCAGTACGACTCGGCCGTCTTCATCTCCGGCGGTCCCGCCCAGCCGCAGGACAGTGACAACGATGGCATCCCGGACGACGTCGATAACTGCTCGCTGGTGCATAACCCCGAGCAAAGGGACCTCGACGGCGACGGCCTAGGCGACGCCTGCGACCAGGACTTCAACCCGCCTGGCTGGGAGAATGCAGAGCTGACGGTGCTGAAGCAGTGCGAGGCCGTCGAGATCCAGTGGCCCAGTGCGGGAACTGGCGCCACCTACGCGGTGTACGTGAATGGCGACCTGTGGGGGGAGACGTCGGCGCTGAGTGAGGCGGTCTCGCCACTCACACCCAACACGCCGCTGCTGATCGAGGTGAAGGCCCGAGACACTGCCAACCACTGGGCTTCCAGGATCCTGTCGGCCCAGGTCACTGTCGACCCCTGCGAGGTTCCCGACAACGAACCGCCGCAGTGGTCAGGGAACCAGATTCAGATCCTGGAGGTCTGCGGTGGTCCGGCCACCCTCTCCTGGAACGAGGCTACTGACCCGAGCGGTGTGAAATACCGGGTCTACCGTGACGGCGTGCTCGTGGGCGAGACCACGGAGACCTCCTATCAGTTCGCCGACCTTGCCCCCAACACGACATACAGCTTTGAGGTCCAGGCCGGCGATGACAAGGGCAACTGGACCGAGCCTGGACTCGTTCTCGTCTACACCACCTCAACGGCCGATCCGGCCGACCGCGTCCTGACCTGGATTGCCCCGAACGGCGACTATGCCGTGGCCGGGGAGGTATACAACATCCAGTTCCAGTGGGGCAGTCCCTGCGCCGGCTATGACCTCGACCGCACGGTTGTCGTGCGAGTGCGCAACGCCGCCGATAACCAGCTGATTGCCACCTTTGCCTATGGCAACCCGATCACGTATGCGGACGGGGTCTACACGGTGCCCCTCGACACCAGCAAGTGGGCGGCGCTGCGGAACGGCGGACGGGTGACGATCCAGGTCTACTTCAACACCAAGATCCGCGGCGTGACGCAGCTCGAGATCCGGTAGTTCCTCCTTGCACAAGTCCGCCGGGATTCCGGTTCCGGCGGACCTGACCGTCAAGCGGGGGAGCAACGTGACAGGAAGCACAAGAAGATGTTTCTCGCCCCTTCGAACCTTTCCACCCTCTCATTCGTGTTAAGGGTAAAACCCCAGCGAAAGGCGGCGAGAGAGATGCATGGTCGCGCAGCTAACCGAGGCCCGGCTCAGGTGCACGTACCCGCTTCCCTTGGAGTGTGGCTTCGGTACCAAGTTGAGTCCATCCCCCGCGTTGCGGCGAACAGCGGCCACTTTTCCGCTCGCTGCGCAGCTGCCTCGTTACGTCTGAAGCTCAATGCGGCGCTACGGGCGAACCTCATCGACGCCGCCACGGCCAGGGAGCTCAGCGAGATGCTGGACCAGGTCGGCCGGGCGGAGGAGACGGCGTAGCGGTTGTCCTGAGACCAGTGGCCACTCCCGGGTTGCTCCCGGGGGTGGCCTTGCTTGTTCCTGCGGGGACAAAGCAGGTAGTCGGGCCCGCGCGTCGAAACCTACCAAACATTTGGTAAGACGGCAATAGACTGAGGTGATCGACTTGCCCGAGTCCCGCGACGCCATCGCTGCCGCGCAGGAGCGGTGGCACAAGGAGGTCGCCGCCCCGAGCCTCGCCCGCTTCCCCGAGCGGCAGGCCGAGTTCACCACCAACTCGGGCCTGTCCGTCCAGCGGCTGTACACGCCGGCCGACGTGGAGGTGGACTACCTGCGCGACCTCGGCTTCCCCGGGGAGTACCCCTACACCCGGGGCGTGCAGCCCACCATGTACCGGGGCCGGCTCTGGACCATGCGCCAGTATGCTGGCTACGGCACCGCCGAGGAGACCAACGCCCGGTTCCGGTACCTGCTGGAGAACGGCCAGTCCGGCCTCTCCGTGGCCTTCGACCTGCCCACCCAGATCGGTTACGACTCCGATTCCCCCCTGGCCGAGGGGGAGGTGGGCAAGGTGGGGGTGGCCATCGACACCCTGGCCGATATGGAGACCCTTTTCGCCGGCATCCCCCTCGACCGGGTTTCCACGTCCATGACCATCAACGCCCCGGCCGCCGTCCTGCTGGCCATGTACATCGCCGTCGCCGAGAAGCAGGGCGTGAGTCCCGCGCGGCTCTCCGGCACCATCCAGAACGACATCCTGAAGGAGTACGCCGCCCGGGGCACCTACATCTTCCCGCCCGAGCCCTCCATGCGCCTCATTACCGACATCTTCGCCTACTGTGCCAGGGAAGTCCCCCGCTGGAACACCATCTCCATTTCCGGCTACCACATCCGCGAGGCCGGCTCCACCGCGGCCCAGGAGGTGGGCTTCACCCTGGCCAACGGCATCGCCTACGTGCAGGCCGCCCTCGCCGCCGGGCTCAAGGTGGACGAGTTTGCGCCCCAGCTCTCCTTCTTCTTCAATGCGCACAACGACTTCTTCGAGGAGGTCGCCAAGTTCCGGGCCGCACGGCGCCTCTGGGCGCGCATCATGCGGGAGCGGTTCCAGGCCAGGGACCCGCGCAGCTGGATGCTCCGCTTCCATACCCAGACCGGCGGCTCCACGCTCACGGCGCAGCAGCCCATGAACAACATCGTGCGGGTGACCCTGCAGGCTTTCGCCGCCGTCTGCGGTGGTACGCAGTCGCTGCACACCAACTCCTGGGACGAGGCCCTGGCCCTGCCCACCGAGGAGTCGGTGAGGGTCGCCCTGCGCACCCAGCAGATCATCGCCTACGAGAGCGGTGCTGCCAACACCGCGGACCCGCTGGCCGGCTCGTACTACGTGGAGCACCTCACGGGTGAGATCGAGCGGCAGGCCGCGGCCTACATCGCCAAGATCGACGAGATGGGCGGCGCCGTGAAGGCCATCGAGCGGGGCTACGTGCAGCGGGAGATCCAGGAGGCCGCCTACCAGTACCAGCGGCAGGTGGAGAGCGGCGAGCGGATCATCGTGGGCCTCAACAAGTTCCAGATGGAGGAGGTGCCGCCCGAGAACCTGCTCACCGTCGACCCGGCGGTGCAGGAGGCGCAGCGGCGCCGGCTGGCCGAGGTGAAGGCCCGCCGGGATCAGGCCGCCGTCGACCGTGCCCTGGCCGCCCTGCGCACGGCCGCCCAGGGCACGGCGAACCTGATGCCGCCGATCCTGGACGCGGTGCGGGCTTACGCCACGCTGCAGGAGATCTGCGACGTGCTGCGCGCCGTCTTCGGCGAGTACCGGCCCACGGAGGAGGTGTAGCGGGATGCGCCGGATTCGGGTACTCGTGGCCAAGCCCGGCCTCGACGGGCACGACCGGGGGGCCAAGGTGATCGCCCGAGCTTTCCGCGACGCCGGGTTCGAGGTGATCTACACCGGCCTGCGCCAGACCCCCGACCAGATCGCCGAGGCCGCCCTGCAGGAAGATGTGGACGTGGTGGCGCTCTCCATTCTCTCCGGCGCCCACAACACCCTCCTGCCCCGGACCGTGGAGGCCCTTCGGGCCCGGGGCCTGCACGACGTGCTGGTGGTGGCGGGGGGCATCATCCCGGCCCGGGACATCCCCGGGCTGAAAGCGGCTGGCATCGCCGAGGTGTTCACCCCCGGCACGCCCACGCAGGCGGCGATCGACTTCATCAACCAGCGGCTGCGGCCGGCCTGACCCGGCTGCACTTGCGGAGTGCGCTCCCCGGCCCGGACCGGAGGCCCGACCCGGCGGGGGCGTGTGCGATTTTCTTAGTACTCGGTTTTAGGATCTGGTCATAAGAAAGGTGACATGCTATGATGATGGGGATCGACCACATCGGCGTCGCCGTTCGCGACCTGAACGGTCAGATTGCCCTGTATCGGGACCGGCTGGGCCTAGCCTTCGAGGGCATCGAGGAGGTCCCCGCGCAGAAGGTGCGCGTCGCCTTCTTCCGCGCAGGTGAGACCCGCATCGAGCTGCTCGAGTCCACCGCGCCCGACGGGCCGATTGCCCGGCACATCGACCGGCGGGGGGAGGGGCTGCACCACGTGGCCTACCGGGTGGCCGACATCCGGGCCGCGATGGCCGAGGCCGTGGCGCAGGGGTTGCAGCTCATCGACCAGGAACCGCGCCCCGGCGCCCACGGCACCCTGGTCTGCTTTCTGCACCCCAGGTCGACGGGCGGCGTCCTGACCGAGCTGGTGCAGCACACGGCCTGACCGGCTCGAAACCGGAGGAGTGAGACGGAGCGTGAGCATGGAGGACCTGGTTGCGGAGCTCCAGGCCCGCGAGGCCCGCCTGCGCCTGGGCGGTGGGGAGAAGGCGCTGGCGAAGCGGCGGGAGCAGGGGAAGCTGACGGCCCGGGAGCGGCTGGACCTGCTGTTTGATCCCGGCTCCTTCGTGGAAATCGACCTGCACGTGCGCCACCGCGGGACGGAACTGGGCATGGACAGGCGGGAGACCCCCGCCGACGGGGTGATTACCGGTTTCGGCACCGTGCACGGGCGCACCGTCTATGCCTTCTCCCAGGACTTCACCGTGATGGGCGGGTCGCTGGGCGAGATGCACGCGCAGAAGATCGTGAAGGTGCAGAGAATGGCCCTGCAGGCGGGCTGTCCCATCGTGGGCATCCAGGACTCCGGCGGCGCCCGCATCCAGGAGCACATCGACGCCCTGAACGGCTACGGCCGGATCTTCTTCCACAACACCCTGGCCAGCGGCGTGATCCCGCAGATCTCAGTCATCATGGGGCCCTGCGCCGGCGGGGCGGTCTACTCGCCGGGTCTCACGGACTTCATCTTTATGGTTGATAAGACCAGCTACATGTACATCACGGGCCCCGAGGTCATCAAGGCCGTTACGGGGGAGACCACCAGCCACGAGGCCCTGGGCGGGGCGCAGGCGCACGCCGAGCGCTCCGGCGTCGCCCACTTCCGGGCGCCAGACGAGCACTCCTGCCTGGCGGCGGTGCGGCGGCTGCTCTCCTTCCTGCCGCCCAACAACGTGGACGACCCGCCGCCCGGCCCCTTCACCGACTCGCCCGACCGGGCGGAGGAGCGGCTCCTGCACATCGTCCCTGAGAACCCCAACAAGCCCTACGACGTGCGGGAGGTCATCGGGGCGGTGGTGGACGGCGGCGACTTCCTGGAAGTCCAGCCCGGCTGGGCCATGAACATGGTGGTGGGCTTTGCCCGGCTGGACGGGCACACCGTGGGCATCGTCGCCAACCAGGCCCGGGTGCTGGCCGGTTGCATCGACATCAACGCCTCCGACAAGGCGGCCCGGTTCATCCGGTTCTGCGACGCCTTCAACATCCCCGTCATCACCTTTGTCGACACCCCCGGCTACCTGCCGGGCACCGCCCAGGAGTACGGCGGCATCATCCGGCATGGGGCGAAGCTGCTCTACGCCTACTGTGAGGCCACCGTGCCCAAGCTGGTGGTCGTGCTGCGCAAGGCCTACGGCGGCGCCTACCTGGCCATGTGCGCCCAGTCGCTGGGGGCCGACTTCACCGTCGCCTGGCCCACGGCCGAGATCGCGGTGATGGGCGCTGACGGGGCCGCCAACATCCTCTTCAAGCCCGGTCCCGACGTGGAGGATCCCCAGGCAGCCCGGGCGGCCTGGATCGCCGAGTACAAGCAGAAGTTCAACACGCCCTACAACGCGGCCGGCCGGGGCTTCGTGGAGGCGGTCATCGACCCCCGCCAGACCCGACCGGTGCTCGTCCGGGCGCTCCGGGCCCTGGCGACGAAGCGGGAGACCCGCCCGCCCAAGAAGCACGGCAACTTCCCGGTGTAGGCGGCAGAAGGAGGTTACATTCGTGACGAGACGTTTTCGCGTGACCATCGGCGGCGTGACCTACAACGTGGACGTGGAGGAGCTCGCCCAGGAGATCGCCCCCGGGGCGATGCCCGTCGCGGCCGCACCCTACGCCGTGGCGCCGTCGCCCGCCGCCCTGCCTCCCGCCGCCGTTCCCGTGGTGCCTGGCGCCCCGGCCGGCGTCCCGGCGGCGCTCCCCCCTACCGGTGCGGTGACGCCGCCCGGGATGGCCACGCCCCCGGGCGTTGCGCCCGGCCATGCGGCCGCACCGCAGGTGGGGCTCGGCGTGGCCCCGGCGGCGGCCGGCCTCGCCGCAGCGACTCCCGCCGCCGCACCCCCCCCGGCGGGCTTGGCCGCGGCATCCCCG
>NZ_JBFNEH010000040.1:0-37690 GCF_040797425.1 Symbiobacterium sp.
CGAGTGTAGCTTAACCAAGGCCAAAATCGTGTCTTGACAATGGGGTCCACCTTACAACTCCAGGCCTGCGGGGGCGTTCCGTCTGCTGACCTAAGCGGTATGAAGGGATGCCGCAACGACTGGCGTCCAACAAGTAGACGCGAGGCAAGTACAGGGGGCGAAGTCTCAATGGAACGTGACGAGCAGGACCGGCAGCGCCCACCGGAACCGGAACCCTTGAAGGAGAAGGCGAGCGAGCCGGAGCTCGGACGAGCAACCCACCAAGGGCGAGAACGAACACGCGGGCAGAGACAGCACCCGACCTACGAGCTACAGCGCGCGTCAGAACCCGAGCCTGGGCAACTGCCCGGCTTGGAGCGCGAGCCACAGCAGGAGTGGGACAAGGAGCCCGGGCAGATGCTCGGCCTCGAGTGCCAGCCCGGGCAGGAGAAGGAATGGGAGAAGGCGCTCGGGCAGCTGCCCGGCTTGTGGCGCGAGCCTGGGCAGGGAGACGAGCCGGAGGAGGCGCAGAGGCGTCAGTACGAGCGAGGGGCCGAGCAGGAACCTGGCCCGCGGGAGGAATCCACGCCCGGGCGCCGGACGCGACTCGAGGACGCCTGGCCGGAGCCCGGGTTTGCGACGCCTGAGCCGCCGATTCCGCCGGTGCAGCCCTACCGGCCGCCGCACACAACCCCATTCCGCACCTCCCTGGCGGACGAGCCTGAGATCATCCGGGAAGACCAGCCTCCCCGGCCCAGGGCCCCACGCCCCGAGTGGGCACCAACCGCCCAGCCGCCACGTGCGCCCGTACGGAGGCGCTCCTCGATCGTCGGTCCTCTCCTCCTCATTCTGCTCGGACTCTTCCTGCTCGCTCAGAGCCTGGGCTTCATCGACTGGTCGATCTGGGAGGCGCTCTGGCGGCTCTGGCCTGTCTGCCTGATTGCGCTTGGCCTCGACATGCTGCTCGGGCGGCGCAGTTCGTGGGGTAGAACGGCGGCCGTGCTCCTCACCGTGGCGGCTGTAGCCGTAGCGCTCATGGTCGCCAGGCCCCTGCGGGTCGAAACCCCGGCACTCCCGGCAGAGCCGGCACAGCCGGTGCAGCAGGTACAGTCCGGGGCCGAGCAGGTCATCTCCCGGCCGCTGGGAGAGGCCACGGAAGCACAGGTCGTCATCCATTCGCAAATTTCGGTGCTCACCGTCGGCGGAGGGAACCTGGGCGACCGCCTGGTGCAAGGCACCGTCGTGCCCCTCACCAACGAGTCGATTACGGAGGAGTACCACGTGGACGGTTCCGTCGCGTACTACGAACTGCGCTCCACCGTCCACGGCCCCCTCGATTCCCAGCACGGGCAGGGGCGATGGGACCTGCAACTCTCCGATGCGGTACCCATCAACCTGCGGGTGGACACAGGAGTGGCGGAGAGCGCCATCGACCTCTCCCGCCTGCAGGTTCCGCAGCTGGACGTGCACGCCGGATTGGGTGACGTTAAGCTCACCCTGCCCGCCCAGGGGGCGGTCACCGGGCGAATCGATGCCGGCGTGGGCCAGATCGTGATCCGGGTGCCTGCGAATCGCGCGGCCCGCATACGGGTGGCCACGGGCATCGGCCACATCGCGGCTACCGCTGATTTCCGCAGGCAGGATGGCTACTTCGTGACGGGCGACCTCCAGGAGGCTGAAGAGATCATCGACCTGATGGTCTCCGGCGGCATCGGGCAGATCCGGCTGGAGACCGTCGACTGACGCCGCTGCGCGCAGGGCACGCACCCACGTGATGGGCCCGAAGAACACCGGCCCGGACTGGCTCCAGACCGTTGACTGGACTGCGATGCACTACACGCACAGGCGGCGAAAACACATCAGACCCCGCTCCCCAGTTGAGGGAGCGGGGTCCTGTTCGCTTTTCGCTTTATTCAGGTTTCACCCGGTGTGCGGCGATGGCCGCCATGGCCTCCGCTGCGGTGCCCCAACCCTGAATCTCGACCTGCTTCCCCTCCAGTTCCTTATACGCGTGGAAGAAGTACTCGATTTCCTTCAACCGGTGGGGTGCGATGTCGGCCAGCGTCTCGTACTGCGACAGGCGAGGATCATGCACCGGCACGGCGATGATCTTGATGTCCTCGCCCTTCTCGTCCCGCGTCTTGAGGCAACCGATCACCTTGCCCTGAAGCACGCAGCCGGGGAAAGTCGGGATGGTAACAATGACCAGTGCGTCCAGCGGCCTGCCGTCCTCGGCGTGCGTGCCCAGGACGATGCCGTAGTCGGACGGGTAGTGGATCGAGGAGTGCAGCACTCGGTCCAGCCGGATTCGACGCCGGACCGGGTCCCACACATACTTGTTCTGACTGCCGCGGGGGATTTCCACCAGGATGTCGACCACGTTCTGCACTGCGAGCCCTCCTGCTACCCAAATCGCGTCCATCCTTTAGGATTCGCCAGGGCGCAGGGAACATCCTTTCATGCCCGCAGCGACGTTCCCCCGGTATTTCTCTCAGACCGGACGGGGGGGCTTCGCGCCTCCGCCCTCACGGCTGGTAAGCCAGAGAGGCCTGCTCACCACAGCAGCGGAAGCCCCAACGGCAGTCACCCGTGAACACTCCGCAGCTGAGAAGGCGGGACGCCGCCGCAGTCGGATGGCCTGGTTTGCCGGAATCGTCCTCCAGATGCCCGTCAGATGCCCGCAGTGGCAGCCTCAGCGGCGTCCGCCCGGGATTACCCGCAGACGGGCGCGGGGGTGCACCCGGACGCAGCCTGCGAGATAGCCCACCCCTGCGCCGATCAACGCACCGGCCACGTGGAGCACCACGAGCAGCACGATCAGATTGAGCGGTTGCGAGAAGTAGCGAATGGCCACCATCGCGTTGAACAGGCCGCCGTCGATCAAGAGGATGGTCAGCAGAGCCACCTCAAACACCGGCATTCCCAGAGCAAACCCAACCGCAGCACCGGTCACAGTCGCACGCTTGAGCCGCATGCGCACGCCCCCCACCTGCGCTCCGCCGTATGCGGCTGGCCGAAACGTAGCTCACGCAAGGAACCTACGGTGCGCCGTCACCGCAGCGACCCCAGGCGGCACACCGAGGCATGATCAACTGCAACCCCTCCGGGGCCGCACGGGACCTATCGCACGTAGCCCACCCGGGCCCGCCTGAGACCGGTCACACGTAACCCACCCAAGGCCCGCCCGGGACCGGGCGCACGTGGCTCACCCAGGGCCGCCCGAGACCGAGTGCAAGGAACCACCCAGGGCGCCTGAGACTGGTCACCCCTAACCCACCCCGGGACCGCCCGAGAGCAAGCATGGAGCCACCCAGGGCCACCCCAGACCGCGACGTGCAGCGCACACTGAGCGGCCCGCGAACCCACACCCACCTGCGCCTCGCCCCAGTGGCCTGCAAGCGACCCCTTTGGCCTCGCCCTGGGCCGCCTGCCCGCGCACCCCGCTGCGGCCTCCCACAGGCTCAGACAGGCACGCGCGCCCGCCGGGGCACGCTCTGTCGCAGGGCGGTGCTCAAGAAGGATATGGGAATCGCAACAGTCCGTAGACCAGTACCCCCGTCACCGAGACGTAGAGCCAAATCGGCCAGGTCAGGCGGCCGATGCGCCGGTGGACGGGAAAGAGGCCGCGCAGCGCCTGGTACAGCGTAATCAGCACCAGCGGAACCTGCACCATCGCCAGGATCAGGTGGCTGAACAAGATCCCCAGGTAGACCGGCCGAAGGGCAGGGGGACCGTCGAAGCTGGAGATTCCCCCCAGCGTGACCCGGGTGACATAGAAAATGAAGAAGAGCGTGGCCAGGCCGGTGGCGGTCAGCATCGCCCGCCGGTGCCACCCCGAGTCGCCCCGGCGGATCGCCCGGATGCCCAGCACGATGAAGACGCCGCTGACCGAGATCAGTGCGGCGTTTACGGTGGGCAACACGGCCAGGATGCGTTCCACGGCGCCTCCCTCCCCCCTTCATACCAGCCCCGGGCCGCGCCACTGGCGGCCTCGGGACCGTACATGTGCCCCGGCACCCAACCCGGTCCGGGTACGACAAGAGCGTGCTCCCCCAGCCCGGGGTCAGACCCGGTTCACGCCCACCACCATCGCCAGGAAGATCACGGTGAGGTACAGCAGCGACCAACCGTAGGTGCGGTACGCCCAGTCCAGTCGGGGCATCTGCTCCCGCAGCAGCCTGACTGACGCCGCCACCATGGCGCAGCCCGACGCCACGGCCGTCACTAAGTACAGGGCCCCCACCCGGCCGGTGAAGTAGAGCGAGACCCCCGCAGGGATCAGGAGCACCGAGTACAGCAGGATCTGCCACTTGGCGGCGCGCTCTCCTCGGACAACGGGGAGCATGGGCACGCCGGCCCGGGCGTAGTCCTCACCCCGGAAGAGCGCCAGGGCCCAGAAGTGGGGCGGCGTCCAGACGAAGACCACCAGGAACATGGCCAGGGCCGCCCAATCCACGGTCCCGGTCACCGCAGCCCATCCTACCAGGGGCGGCACGGCGCCCGCCGCCCCGCCGATGACGATGTTGTGCACGGTAGAGCGCTTCAGCCACATCGTGTAGACCAGCACGTAGAACAGCAGCCCGGCGGCGGCCAGGCAGGCCGTGAGGAGGTTGACCGTAGCCAGGATCAGGAAGCTGAGAACACCGGTGGTCACGCCGAACCAGAGCGCCTGCGCGGGGCTCAGCCGGCCCCCGGGCAGGGGCCGCTTCTGGGTTCGCTTCATCACGGCGTCGATGTCCCGGTCGTACCACATGTTGATCGCGTTGGCCGCACCGCAGGCCATCCCCAGGCCGACCATGGTCACTGTGGTCAGCCCCGGGGGCGGCGGGCCGCCGGCGGCCACCCACATGCCGGCCAGGCCGGTCAGCATGAGCAGCAGGACGATGCGGGGCTTGGTCAGCATCAGGTAGTCCCGGAGCACCTGCCGTGCGGGCCGCTCCCCCGCCAGTGCGGACATGCGGCACTCCCCCTTCACCATCTGTCCCAATTATCGCGCTTGCGCTGCGTATAATGGATGGTTTTGACGCCCCGCGGCGGAATCCTTCCGCTTTCGGCGCCAAAGTAATAAAAATGTTTCCCATCTTTCAAAACCCCGCCGCAGGCGCAGGAATTATTAGACTTGACGGATAATATATCCGCCCGAGACAGGTCTCGACGTCCGAAAGGAGGGACTCCGGTGGTCGCAGAGGGTGCACCCCTGCCCCGCAGCATCCGCATTGGCCTGCTCCTCTCCGTCAGCCTCGTGGTGCTGTCTCTGGCCGGCGTGTTGGCCATTCGGACCGCCATGCGCCGGCTGGCGCTTCCGGTGTTCGGCGAGGTGCCGGATTTTGCCCTGGTAGACCAGGAGGGCCAGCCGTTCATCCGCGCCGACCTGGACGGCCTCATCCACCTGGTCGCCTTCATCTACACCTCCTGCCCTGACATCTGCCCCGCCACCAGTGCCCGGATGGCGGCGTTCCAGGCAGAGCTGGCCAGGGCCGGGCTCACCGACAAGGTTCACCTCCTCTCCATCACCGTCGATCCGGAGTACGACACCCCGGAAAGGCTGGCGGCCTACGCCAGGATCTACGGTGCGGACACGTCGTCCTGGCGCTTCCTCACCGGCGAACTGCACGAAGTGCGGTCGCTGGTCGAGGAGGGGTTCCTGGTGGGGATGCAGCAGGTGCCCACGAACGAGCGGGTCCACGCGTTCCACCACCACGATGCGTCGGCGCCTGAGGCGGGTGCGCACCAGGGCCCTGGATCAGCGGCATCAGCAGCGGATGCACACCATGAGCACGGTGCGGAGACGCACACTGCACAATCGCACCATGACCATGGGTCAGGAGCTTCCGCTACAGATGCACACCACAACACCGGGTCTGAGACGCCCGTCGTTGATGCTCACCGCAACACCGGATTCGGGACGCCCGGTGCAGACGCGCTGCACAACGCCGGGACAGAACCGAACGCGGCAGCTTCACACCATGACCATGGACCAGGAGCGTCCGCTGGGGATGCACCCCCCGGCATCGAGTCGGCCCCGACCGGACACCACGCCGTCACGGGGTCGTCCAAAGCCCAGCAGGCGGCGGACTACCGGGTCGAGCACAGCGGCCGGGTGGCCCTGGTGGACCGGGAGGGGCGGATCCGGGCCTTCCACGACGGCAACCTGCTGAACTCGGAGGACGTGATGGCGCAGATCCGCCAGCTGCTGGCCGGGAGGTGATGCCGTGCTGTGGCCGATGGCCAGGGCCGCCTGGGACGGCCTGCGCCTCCGCTGCCCGGCGTGCCGCAGAGGCTCCATGGCCCGGGGCGCCCTGGGGCTGGCGGAGCGCTGCCCGGCGTGCGGGGTCCCGTTCGAGCCCGAAGAGGGCGACTTCATCGGGGCCATGCTGGTGGCCTACAGCGTCACCGCCGTACTCGTGGTGGCGGGCATCTACCTCACCGCTGCCCTCACCGACCTCGGCCCCCGGGAGCAGCTGCTGATCTGGTGCGGGTTCGGGGCGGCCTTCATCGTGGGCACCTACCGAAATATGAAGGGCGCATGGGTCGGCATCCTCTACGCGATGACGGGGCTGCGGCGTGACGGCCGCTAGCCCCGTCCAGGGTCCTGCGCCAGGCGACGCGTCGGTCGAAGGGGCCGTGGCCAGTGCGGCCCCGTCGCCCGGTCCCGTGTGGAGGCGACCCCGTGCGCAAGAGTGCGTCTCACAATTTCGGGTTGTCAGACTAGTCCTTTTGTACTATGCTTTGGGTGGCCTCTCCTTTCACCACCCTAATCCGACATACAACTTTGATGGTATGCGGGGGGCGATTGACTCGTGGGTAAGCGGACCAGGTTGAGCGGTGCGGCACAAGTCGTGGTCGCCCTGCTGGCCGGCAGCCTACTGGCGGGGTGCAGCACCCTGCCCCAGACGCCGCTGGACCCCAGGGGACCGGTGGCCCAGACCCAGACGGGGCTGCTGCTCTACACCCTGTACGTGGCCATCGGCATCGGCGTCTCGGTAACGGCAGCCTTGCTGTACACCATCTTCCGCTTCCGGGCCCGGCCCGGCCAGACCGGCGTGCCGCGACAGATCCGGGGCAACCACAGGCTCGAGGTCATCTGGACCCTCATCCCCATCCTCATCCTCATCTCCGTCGCCTTCCCCACCGTCGAGGCTGCCTTCTCCACTTCCACGCCGCCCGATGGGTCGCTGACCGTCCGGGCTACCGGCTACCGCTGGTGGTTCGCCTTCGAGTACCCCGGTCTGGGTATCGTGACCGCCAACGAACTGCGCATCCCCACCGGGCAGCCCATCCGCCTGGAGATCACGTCGAACGACGTCATCCACTCCTTCTGGGTGCCGAAGCTCGCCGGCAAGACCGACATGATCCCCGGGCGGGTGAACGTGTCCTGGATGCAGGCGGACGAGCCGGGCGTCTACTTCGGCCAGTGCGCGGAGTTCTGCGGTGACTCCCACGCCAACATGCGCTTCCGGGTCGTGGCCATGCCCCCGGCCGATTTCGACGCATGGGTGAAGGAACGGCAGGCCATGAAAGAAGGCCCCGGGGAGCTTTCTGCCGTCGCCGCGAGGGGCAAGGAACTCTTCGAGTCGCCGGCGCCGGGCGGCAACTGCCTCTCCTGCCACGCCGTGGACGGGACCGCCGCCCAGGGAACCGTGGGCCCGAACCTGACCGACGTGGGCCAGCGCTCCACCATCGCCGCCGGCATCCTGCCCAACGACTATGAAAACTTGAAAGCCTGGGTGAAGAACCCCGCAGACTTCAAGCCGGGCACCACCATGCCCTCTCACGCCCGGCTCTCCGAACAGGACCTGGATGCCATCGTGCAGTACCTGCAGAGCCTCAGGTGACAGCATCCCAGGGCAGTCGTTCCGCGCGCCGGCGAGCCCACCCATGGAACATGCCCGGTGCGCGCCGGGAACCGCCTGGCGGGGAAGCGGGCCCCGGCCCGCCGGCAGCCGGAACCGTCATACTCCTGCGTGAAACGGAGGTTCTGACCGCATGGCGACCGCTGCGAAGACGCTGGGGGTCATCCCCCGCCCCACCGCCCAGACCGGCTTCTGGTCGTGGGTAGCGACCGTCGACCACAAGCGGATCGGCATCCTGTACGGCGTCACGGGCTTCTTCTTCTTCCTGGTGGGCGGCATCGAGGCGTGGATCATGCGCCTGCAGCTCGCCCGGCCGGGGCTCGAAGTCGTCACCGCCAAAACCTTCAACGCGCTCTTCACCATGCACGCCACCACGATGATCTTCCTCGGGGTCACGCCGCTGCTTTCCGCCTTCATGAACTACCTGCTTCCCCTGCTCATCGGTGCGCGCGACGTGGCCTTCCCCCGACTGAACGCCTTCTCCTACTGGATTTACCTCTTCGGCGGCATCTTCATCAACGCAGGCTGGCTGATGGGCACCGCCCGGGGCGCCGTGCCCGACGTCGGCTGGTTCGGCTATGCGAACCTCACGTCGGTGCAGTACACCAGCGGCCTCGGTTCCGACTTCTGGACCCTCGGTCTCCTGCTGCTCGGCGTGGGCACGCTGCTCACCGGTTTCAACTTCATCGTGACCATCCTGAACATGCGGGCGCCGGGCATGAGCCTGATGAAGATGCCCGTCTTCGTCTGGACCACGCTGGTTACCTCGGCCATCATCATCTTCGCCTTCCCGTCGATCACCGTGGCGCTGATCATGCTCATGTTTGACCGGGCGTTCGCCGCCAACTTCTTCGAGGTGGCCGAGGGCGGCAGTGTGCTGCTTTACCAGCACCTGTTCTGGGTGTTCGGCCACCCCGAGGTCTACATCCTGATCCTGCCGGCGATGGGCATCATCTCCGAGGTGCTGCCCGTCCACGCCCGCAAGATGCTCTTCGGCTACTCCGTGATGGTCTTCTCCACCGCCCTCATCGGCTTCATGGGCTTCACCGTGTGGAGCCACCACATGTTCACGGTGGGCATGGGGCCGGTGGTCAACTCCATCTTCGCCCTCACCACCATGGCCATCGCGGTACCCACGGGCGTGAAGATCTTCAACTGGCTCAGCACCATGTGGGGCGGCCAGGTGCGCTTCACCACCCCCATGCTCTACGCCATCGGCTTCCTCGCCAGCTTCACCATCGGCGGCCTCTCGGGCTTCATGCACGCCGTCGCCCCGTCCAACACCCAGCAGCACGACACCTACTTCGTCGTGGCGCACTTCCACTACGTGCTGATCGGCGGCACGCTCTTCGCCATCCTGAGCGGCATCCACCACTGGTTCCCGAAGGTCTTCGGCCGGATGCTGGATGAGCGGCTGGGGCGCTGGAGCTTCGGGCTCATCTTCACCGGCTTCCACACGTTCGCCTTCCCCTTCCATTTCCTCGGCCTGATGGGGATGCCCCGGCGGATCTACACCTACGCCCCGGGAATGGGCTGGGAGTTCTGGAACCTGGTCTCCACCATCGGCGTGTTCATCCTGGCCGCCGGCATCCTGGTGCTCATCACCAACTTCATCATGACGATGCGCAAGCCCATGGACGCCCCCGCCGACCCGTGGGACGGCCGCACGCTGGAATGGACCCTTCCCTCCCCGCCGCCGGTGTACAACTTCGCCGTGATTCCCGAGGTCCGGCTGCGGGACGCCTTCTGGTTCCACAAACACCCGGAGACGGATGAGCCGGCGCTGGTGTACGACCCGCAGGCGGCGGGCCCCATCCACCTGCCCGGTCCGTCGCTGATGCCGCTGCTGCTCGCGCTCGGGCCCACGGTGGCGGCAACCGGAGTGCTCTTCCTCCGCATGCGGGAGGCGTACGCCGTGCCGGTGATCGTGGCCGGGTTCGTGATCGCGCTGCTGGCCATCTGGGGATGGGCCTTCGAGGGCGAAGGCGGCACCCTGATCGAAGCGGGGGAGGAAAGCTGAGATGGCGCACTACGGCCACGCCAAGAGCAGTCCCGCCCACGGCGGGGCGCACCACGCCCACCCGACCAACACGGGCATCGACAACCGCAAGCTGGGCTTCTGGCTCTTCATCTCGTCGGAGTCGATCTTCTTCGCCTGCCTGCTGGTAGGTTACCTCGTCTACCGGGGGGGCTACGATCCGGGCATCGGGCCCCGGGACCTCTTCAACATCGAGCTCACCACCGTTTCCACCTTCGTGCTGCTCATGTCGTCACTGGCGATGGTGCTGGGCGTGAACGCCGCCCAGCGGAACCAGGCTCGCCAGGCCATGGGCTGGGTGCTCCTCACAGCCCTGATGGGCCTCACCTTCCTGAGCTTCCAGGCCTACGAGTTCACCCACTTCTACCACGCGGGGCTCAGCCTCTCGTCCAGCCTCTTCGGGACGGCCTTCTACACCCTCACCGGCTTCCACGGCGCCCACGTGGCCGTGGGCGTGATCTGGCTGCTCACGCTGCTCTTCTACGGTCGGCGCGGCGGACTGGGAGCCGACAAGGCGGACGACGTTGAGGTGGCCGGCCTCTACTGGCACTTCGTCGACATCGTCTGGATCGTGCTCTTCACCGTGGTCTACCTGGTCGAGTTCGTCCAGTGAGGGGAGGGAAGGTCGTGCGATCCGGTCTATCTGCCGGCCAGCAGGCCAAGGTCACCCCCCTGCGGCGGAATCACCCCACCGCCCGCACCTTCGTGGCCGTGGGCGCCGTGCTGGCGGTGATCACGGCTGCCGAGTTCCTCATCCTCTACGTTCAGGGCATGTCCACCTTGGTGGTGACCGTCCTGGCCCTGCTCTCGTTCGCCAAGTTCGCCCTGGTGGCCGGGTACTTCATGCACCTGCGCTTTGACGCCCGCCTCCTGACGGCGGTCTTCGCCGTGGGCATCACCCTGGCCCTGCTCATCACGGTCGCCCTGAAGTTCATCAACCTGGCCTAAAGAAAGCGGGCGGGGTGCGGGAGCCCCGCCCGAGTCGCATGGATGCGCCCGCATCCCGGGCCCGCCGTGCCACTTGGCCAGACGCACATGGCAACCCGTACGGGATACAGGGTGCCAGGGGCCGGCCAAACGTACGTGACGACCCATACGGGTCACGGGGTGCCGGTGGCCGGCCAGGCGCACGTGGCAACCCCCACAGGGCACGGGGTCCGGTGGCTGGCCAAACGCATGCGGCCGTCCGTACAGCGCACGGCTTGCCGGCAGCGGATGGCCAGACGTGCGCGCCACGTCCGTGCGGCGAACGGCTGGGCAGTGGCTGAACCGCAAAGCGAGGTGTCCATATGCGTCCATCCCTCTGGGACCATCGCTTCGAGGAACTCTGGTACCCCGACCTGCTCGCCTGGACCATCCTGCTCAACGCCGCCTACCTCCTGCTGGTCAACCTCTGGCGCCGGGCGTACCGGTGGGGGCCGCCGGTGCCGGTTTGGAAGCAGGTCCTCTTCTCCCTCGGCCTCTGGACGGTCTACCTGAGCGAGGGAACCCCCATCCACATCCTCTCGGAGCGCTACCTCTTCAGCGTGCACATGCTCCAGCACACCCTGCTCACCATGGTCATGCCGCCGCTGCTCCTGCTGGGCACGCCCGAGTGGGCCCTGCTCCCCCTCCTCCGGGTCCGTCCGGTGCAGGCGGTCCTGCGCGTCCTGGTCCATCCGGCACCGGCCCTCCTGCTTTTCAACCTCATCTACTCCTTCTGGCACCTGCCCGTCGCCTACCAAGCGATCCTGCTCTACCGCTGGTTCCACGTCGTGCAGCATGCCATCCTGGTGTTCACCGCCACGCTCATGTGGTGGCCGGTCTGTTCACCCACCCGGGCGCTGCCCCGCCTTTCGGAACCCGCTCAGATGGTCTATCTGTTCCTGGCGGCCCTGACCCAGATCGCGGCGTTCGCCGTGATCACGTTTTCGGACGTGGTGCTCTACCCCTTCTACGAGCAGGCCCCCCGCATCTTCGGGCTGGACGCCATGGCCGACCAGCAGCTGGCCGGTGCCGTCATGCACCTGAGCGGCAGCATCATCTTCACCTTCGCCTGGGTCATCATCTTCTTCCGCTGGGTCTCCCGGGAGGAGCGGCACGCCGTCCCCGACCCCGCATCCCCAGACCGGGCGGCGGTGTGAGCTGAAGCCGGCTTGCTTTCGGAACGTACGAGATGCCTCGCCACGCGATTGAACTGTACATAGTTCTCGCAATCGCAGAACCATTTGACCTACAGCATCGTCTCATTAGTGCCACGCATGGCCATGCTGCGGCTCCCCAGGAGGTCGTGCAAGGGCCTGTCTGGACTTCTGCGCGCAGGAGGTTCCGCACGGATGACCACGCATTCGAGGTACCGGTTTGAACAGTTCTCCGCCAGTCGGCGCATCGGGGCCCTGGTGCCGGCTCCGGACGGCGAGTCGCTGCTTTTCGTCAGTGACATCAGCGGACAGTTCAACCTCTGGCAGGTCTCGAGCCAGGGGGGGTGGCCCCGGCAGCTCACCCTGTTCACGGAGGAAGCCGTCCGCCAGGCTGTCTTCAACCGTGACGGCTCCCGCATCGCCTTCATCGCGGATCACCACGGCGACGAGAAGTACCAGATCTACCTCATGGATGCCGTTGGCGGCTGGCCCGAAAAGATTACCGACCGGCCGGACGTCCAGCATGAGCTGGGCGCCTTCTCCCCCTGTGGGCGTTACCTCGCCTTCTCGGCCAACGCCGGCAACCCGCAGGACGTAGACATCTACATCTACGACCTGGAGACGAAGGAGACCCGATGCCTCACTCCGGGCGGGGGCGTGCTGACGGCCGCCTCCTTCTCCCCCGACGGGTCCAAGCTGCTGGCCGTCCACTTCCACGGAAACGCCCACCAGGACCTGCTCCTCATCGACCTGGCCGGTGGGGAGATTCGGAACCTCACCGCCCGTGAGGGCCGGGAGGCGACCTGCCTGCCGGGCCCGTGGCTGAAGGACGGCTCCGGCTTCTACTTCCTCACCAACGACGGGTGCGAGTTCCAGGCCATCGCCTTCTACGACCTGACGGCCGGCCGCTGGTCCTACGCCGTCACCGCCGACTGGGACATCGAGGCGGTTGCCCTGAACGCCGACCAGCGCCTCCTGGCCTACGTGGTGAACGAGGCCGGGTGTTCGGTCCTGCGGGTGATCGAACGGGAGAGCGGCCGGCCGATCCCGCTGCCGGAGCTGCCCAAGGGGGTGGTCTCCGCCATCTGCTTCGCCGGCCGCGACCGGCGGAACCGCCTCTTCCTGCAGGCCGCCACGTACAAGGAGGCCACCACCATCTACGTGCTTGACCTCGAAGCGGGCGCCCTCACCCGTGTCACCGAGTCGATGCTGGGCAACATCCCCGAGGAGGTCTTCGTCGCCCCTGAACTGATCTACATCGACTCCTTCGACGGCCTGCGCATCCCCGCGTGGCTCTACCGGCCCCACGGCATCGAGCCGGAGATGAAGGTGCCGGCGCTGCTCTCCATCCACGGCGGACCGGAGTCGCAGGAGCAGCCGGCGTACAACTACGGCGGCTTCTACCAGTACCTGCTCAGCCAGGGCATCGCGATTCTGGCGCCGAACATCCGCGGCTCCACCGGCTTCGGCATCGACTACCAGAAGCGCATCTACCGGGACTGGGGCGGTGCGGAACTCAAGGACATCGAGGCCTGCAACCGCTACCTCCGCTCGCTGGACTGGATCGACGGCGACCGCATCGGCATCTGGGGCGGCTCCTTCGGCGGCTTCGCCACCCTCTCCGCCGCCACCCGGCTGCCCGACCTGTGGGCCTGCGCCTGCGACTTCTGCGGGCCGGCCAACCTGGTGACCTTCGTCCAGTCCGTGCCACCCCACTGGAAGCCGATGATGAAGGCCTGGGTGGGCGACGCCGAGGAGGACCGGGAGTTCCTGATGGAGCGCTCTCCCATCACCTACGTGGACCAGCTGAAGTGCCCGCTGATGGTGGTGCAGGGCGCCATGGACCCGCGGGTGGTGAAGGCGGAGTCGGACCAGATGGTGGAGCGGCTCCGCGCCCGCGGCCGGGAGGTGGAATACCTGGTCTTCGAGGACGAGGGCCACGGCTTCACCAAGCGGCACAACCAGCTCAAGGGCTACGGTGCGATGGCGGACTTCCTGGTCCGGCACCTGGTCAGGTGAGAGGAACAGCATGAAGGCGAAGGCCGGGAGGCCGTGCACCGCACGTCCCCCGGCCTCTGTCGTTCTCGCACGCGCTCCGAACGCTTCCGGCGGGAGCGCCACGCCCCGTGGTCACGCACGCCCGCCCCTCAAGGTTCCGCCTCTCAGGCCAGCCTCATCCGCCCCGTGGTGCAGCCTGGCCGCGCGCTGGCCCTACCCCGCCAGGAGCACGCTGTTGGCCAGCAGGTACTGCGCGGCGAAATAGGTGCTCATCACGCCCAGGTCCGCCCGGGGCAGCGGGCGCACGAACCGGTTCCAGGCGAGGATCGCGTCCGAGAGGTAGAAGAGCAGAGCACCGGCCACCATGGCGGGCGACCGGGTGCCCGCTGCGGCCAGCACCATGAGGGAGATCGCGCCGATGTAGAGGCCGACGGGCAGCAGCATGCGCCTGCCCCCGTTCCGGAACACGCCGGGGCGCAACCGGCGGAAGAAGAGCACACCCGCCACGAGCAGCGCCGCGGCGAGCAGGGCGTCCGGCACGCGCGCCAGGCCCGCCAGCCCAGCCACCGCCCCGCCCGTCTCCGCAGACGCCGACAGCGCCGCCTCACGCGCCAGCGGTGCGCCCTGCCCCAGCGACCACCACCCGAAGGCGGCGATATAACACAGGTGTGCGGCAAAGAACGAGGCAAGCCCCGCCAGGAAGCGGTTCCGGGGCAGGACCAGGAAGATGTCGCCCGCCACCGAGAACAGAAGCCCCGCCAGCACCAACGCGCCATAGGGCCCGGCCCCGGAAAGCCCCCCGGCCGCCAGGGCGATGATCAGGAACATCGTTCCCGGCTTGAACACGTAACGCCAGCGGCGCGCACCCATCCAGATGGCCAGCAGGTCTCCGAAGCCCAGGAGGGCGATGGCGACCGTCAGCAGCCTCCACACGGATCTCACCCCCGGAGAATGATTATACCACTAAATTCATAATCCTCACTCCATAAAACGAATCGCACGCAAAGAAGGATGGCCCCCGGGGCAGGGGGCCATTTCGGCTAATGCTGCTTCTCCTGATCCTGCAGCTCCCGCTCCGTAGGGTGGGCCGGAGCCGTTGACAGGCCCGACTGGGTGATAATCACCCGTGCGACCACCGTGACCGGGGCCCTCTGCCATTCCTCTAGCCAGCGGTGGTGCAGGTTCTTGAAGTACGTCGGGAAGGCGAGCTGCGCCATCTTGCCGAAGCCCACCGGGTCGGTGCCGCTCTCCTGCAGTGTGGCGATGAAACGCTCCACCCGCACCCGCAGGTCGTCAGCCATGGCCTCCTCCAGGACCCGCCGGGACTCGGGCGCCTCCCCCTTCCCCAACCCGCACTGCGAGCGGACGAGGTTGAGCTGGCCGGTCACCTCCACCCGGAACGCCACCTGGTTGTCCCGCATCTCGGGGCGGATGCGCACCTTGCCGGAAAGCACGGTCGCCGAGAAGGTACCCTTGTCGGGGTCCGGGCACGGCGCCGAGATGGTGGCGCCGGCCGGGTTCCCCACGAACCAGGGCAACACCTGGTACTCCGGTTGGTGAACAATGCGCTGCAGGTAGTCGCGCCGGAAGAGGGCCGCACCGCTCAGTTCCACGGCCGTGGGGGGCGACTGGTCCGTCATGGCCGGGCGCTGGATCACTCGGACGACCGGCATCCACATGGTGTGCGTCTCCGACGCGCGGGCCACCATCACGTTCTTCAGCCGCCACTCCGCGCCGCCCCGGGCGTGCAGGATCCCAATGAGATTGGTCGGCTGGAAGGAACGGAGCTGTGGAACGGTCTCCAGCACCTCCTGCGCCCGCCCCTCCACCACGAACGGGCGCACCGTGAGCCGGATCTGCTGGTCCGTGGTGAGCGTGTCCAGCACGTCGCCCACGCCGTACTTGCGTGCGTACTCCTCACTGATCAGGACCACCCGCAGGTGGTGAAAGACGAGCCGCCGGGCCGAGGCCATCCGGATGAAGCCCAGGGCGTCGGTGAAGTTGTGCGCCTCCCGTGCCACCACCCAGACGGGCTCCTGCACCGCCGGGCTGCCCCCTTTCTCCTGCTGGGGCAGGGGTCGCGGCATGGCGAGCGTGAGCCGGATTGCGTCCGCCTCTCCCACGTCCACGGCCATCCCGAGCACGATACCGAGGTCGTTGAGCTCGATGCGGCTCCAGCAGCCGGTGAGCATCGCCGCCAGCATCAGGAACACCGCCAGGAGCCGGGCCCGACTAGCCACTGGCCATCGCCCCCTGACGGAGCCGGCCGACCAGGGCGCCGATGGCCAGCAGAAGCAGGATGGCCAGCTGGAGGCCCACGTGCAGGATGTTCCACCAGGCCTGTGCGGTAAGGCCAGTGCGCTGCAGGGGACCGGGCAGGATCTGGGCCGCCCCCATCGCGATCACCGCCAGCACGGCGGTGATCCACCCCCGCCGGTGGACGTTAAAGGTCACGCTGAGCTCCTCCACGGCTGCGAACAGGTTCACGGTCACCTTGAGAAGCCCGCCGGCGAGCCAGAGCACCATAACCGCGGCCTGGATCCGCTCCACCGCCTCCGACACGGCGATGATGGCGAAGAGTTCAAACCCGGGGTAGAGCAGACGCCCGGGAAGGACCGAGCCGAACACCAGGGTGATCAGCGCCATGGTGACGCCCAGCAGCACGTGGGCGCCGCCCACGCCGATTACTGTCCACAGGTACGGGTTCACCTTCGGGCTCAGGTGCCGGATGAAGCTCAGCGCGACGATGGACTGGCCGGTCCAGGCCAGCGTGACGGAGATCGCCCGCACGAGCCCGTCGAGTCCCCGGTACAGAAACGGATCGATCTGCAGGATGTCGAACTCCCGGAACAGCCCCGTTGGCAGGACCAGGATCACCAGCACCATCGGCAGGAAGACGGCGAACGCGATGCGGGAGACGGGTTCCACCCCCCGGACCACGGCATAGATGGCCACCCCCGCAATCATGGGCGCCAGCACCCAGCCCGGCGTGCCGGGCAGGAGCAGGATGCTGGTGAAGGTCTGCACATCGTGCAGGGCCAGGGCGGAGAGCAGCAGATTGAGGGCGCTGTAGAGCAGGGCGACGGGCAGTGCGGCCCAGGGTCCGAAGGCGCAGCGCAGGGCCTTCACGGGGTCGCGGTGCGAAAAGCGGCAGGCGGCCCAGACGGTGACGAGGCTGACGGCGAGGCCGTAGAGACCCCCGAGCAGGATGGCCAGCCACGCCTCCTGCCCCGCGTACTGGACCAGGGCGCGAGGGAGCAGCATGTACGGCATCACGGAGCCCATGATCGCGAGGACCGCAGCGTACAGCCCGCCGCTAATCTGTTGCTGCACCGGGCTTCCCTCCTTCTTTCCGCTCCGGCGCGTGCGGCCGGTTCGACAACCCCATCCGGCTCCGATTGCCCAGCGGCATGAACCGCGGCCGCCGGCGCATCGCCCACCACGGCACCCGCACGGCCACGTCACGCTGGTCGCCCCACGACGGCGGGATCATCGGGGAGAGGTAGGGCACCCCGAAGGAGCGGAGGCTGACCAGGTGCACGTAGAGCGCCATCAGCCCCACCACGATCCCGAAAAAGCCGAAAACCCCGGCCAGGACCACGAAGGCGAAGCGGAGAACCCGCACGGCCAGGGACATGGCGTAAAGTGGGATGATAAAGGAGGCGATGGCCGTCAGCGCCACCACGACCACCATCACCGGCGAGACCAGCCCGGCCTGGACGGCCGAATCGCCGATCACCAGGGCGCCCACGATGGAGATGGCCTGGCCCACCACCTTGGGCAGCCGCACGCCGGCCTCACGCAGCGCTTCCATGGTGAGCTCCATAGCCAGGGCCTCGATCACGGCGGGGAACGGGACGCCCTCGCGGGCGGTGATCAGGGTGATCAGCAGGTTCGTGGGGATGAGCTCCTGGTGGTAGGTAGTGATAGCCACGTAGGTGGCCGGTCCCAGAAACGCGATGAACACGTAGATGATTCGGAGGGTCCGAATGAAGGATGACGTGGGCCACCGGTCATAGTAGTCCTCGGCCGCCTGCAGTTCGGCCACCAGGGTGGACGGCATCAGCATCACGTGGGGGGTGCCGTCGGTGATCAGGGCCACCTTCCCCTCCAGCATCCCGGCTACCACCACGTCGGGCCGCTCGGTGATCTTCACCAGAGGGAAAAGCGTGAAGCTCTCGTCCTCGATGAGCTCCTCGATGTAGCCGCTCTCCAGCACGCTGTCGACCTGGATGCGGGAGACCCTGCGCCGCACCTCGTTGACGATGCCGGGCTCGGCCAGGCCCAACAAGTAGACCAGAAGCACCGTGGTGTGTGTGCGCGTGCCCAGGGTAAACTTCTCCACGCGCAGGCGATCGTCGCGCAGGCGGCGTCGGATGAGGGTGAGGTTCTCCACGTGGCTTTCGGTGAAGCCGTCCTTGGGGCCGCGCACGGTCGGCTCGGTGGTGGGCTCGTCCGGCTGGCGCTTCGGGAAGCCGTCGGTGGGCATGACCAGCGCGAGGGTGAGGCCCTCCACGAAGAGGACGCTGTCCCCGTTGAGGAGCGCCTCCAGCACCTGGCCCATGCTGCCCACGCCCGTGATGGTGGCGCTGGGGATCAGCTGCTGGAACGTCTCCAGGTTGAGGGCACCGCCGGGAGGCGGAATCGGGTCGTTCCTGGACTGGCTCGTCAGCGCCTCGAGGATCAGCATGATCTGCGTCCGGTCCGCCATCCCGTTGACGTAAAAGAGGCAGGCGGGCAGGCGGTTGGAACCCACATAGAGCGGGCGATCCATCACGTCCTCGCTCGCGCCCAGGAGGGCGCGCACGATGGCCCGGTTCTCGGCCAGCGCCGGGCTGACGGGCATGTTGTCCTTCTCGGCCGCCAGGTCCATCTGCACCGGCTCGGGCAGCTGCGCCCCGCCGCAGGCGGCCACCCGGTCGGCCAGGATGTTGGCCCGCTCCACTTGCCAGCGGCGCAGGTACTGGACCACCAGCGCTTGCTCGATCACCTGTCCGCACCTCCCGCAGCGTGTATTCTTTCAACCGGACCAGATAGGTATGCGAAACCGGCTGGCAGACCGCTCCCCGTGCCGGAGGCGACCCCGCTGCCGGCAACACGGGTGCTGTCCGCGCGCAAGGCGGCCCCCCGCGCCCGAGCGCAGGGGGCCGCCTGTTTCCGCGTCAGACCTTCACCGGCCCGCCGCGGGACGCGCCGGCTGGAGGCGGCGCACGGTGAGCCAGAGCAGCAGGACGATGAGCCCGGCGGCAATCAGGCAGTACTTCCACCAGATGGCCTCCCGGGCGGCGGCGGTGGTCAGGATCGGCGAGTACAGCCGGGTCATGGTCGCCAGCGGCTCGCCCGCGGCCGCCGCCAGACCGAAAGCGGGATTGGTGTAGGCGAAGACCAGGCCCCAGACCGGCGCGTTCTCCGGCTCGAAGAACACGTGGTAGGTGAGGGAGCCGAAGAGCGGCGAGAGCAGCATCCAGGTGATCACCACGCCGTAGGCGGCCACCACCGCCGTCTGGGTTCGCCGGTAGAGCGCGCTGAAGTAGAGAGCGACCGAGCCCAGCAGGAAGACGGTCACCACGCAGACCACGGCCGAGAGCCCCAGCCGATAGAGCGAGAAGCCGCCGAAGAGGAAGATGAGCCCGAACACGGGAAGCGAGGCGATCAGCAACAGCAGGGCGAAGCCGGTGGCTGCGAGGAGTTTGCCCACCACCACCTGGGCGACGGTGAGTCGGGTGACCAGCAGCAGATCCAGCGTCTGCCTTTCCCGCTCCCCCGCAATGGCCCCTGCGGCCAGCCCCGGCACCGCCAACACCAGCAGCACCAGCTGGAGCATCGCCAGCGTGGCGTAGATGGCGGCGCCCACCTGCGGGGCGAAGCCGGTGAAGCGGCCGCCCTGCAGCGACGCGGCGAAGATGAGCACGGCCACGAGGCCCTGCAGCCCCACGTAGAGCACGATCAGCCCCGGGCTGCGCCAGCTGCGCATGCGCACCCGCACCTCCCGGAGGAAAACCGGGTTGCGCACGAACCCCCACCAGGCGTTCACCGCACCTCACCTCCCGTGGTGGCCAGGAAGACCTCCTCGAGATTGGACTTGACCTCGGCGAAGTGCACGACGGGCAGTCCGGCCCGCACCAGGTGGGCGAGCAAGGCCGCCGCAGCCTGGTCGTCGCCCTCCACCGCCACCCGCAGCCCGCCCCCGGCCGGCGTGACGCTGCGGACACCCGGGGCGGCGCGCACCGCTTCCAGCACTGCCGGGTCCACGCCGGCCACCGGGTTTGGGTCGGCAGGCGCCCCGTCAGCACCGGTGCCCGCCCCCGCACCGGCGCCCGCCCCGTGGCCGCCGGCCAGGCGCACCTCGATCACCCGGGCGCCGGCCTCCCGCTGCACCTGCTCCACCGGGCCGGAGAGCACGATCTGGCCCGCATGGATGATGCCGATGTGGGTGCACATCTCCGCCAGTTCGGCCAGGATGTGGGACGAGATCAGGATGGTCTTCCCCCGGCGCCGGAGCTCCTGCAGGATCTCCCGCATCTCCACCCGGGCCCGCGGGTCCAGCCCCGAGGCGGGCTCGTCGAGGACCAGGAGGTCGGGGTCGTGCACCAGGCAGCGGGCGAGGCAGAGCCGCTGTTTCATGCCCCGGGAGAGCGAGTCGACGTACGCGTCCCGCTTGTCAGCGAGGTTCACCAGCTCCAGCAGGGAGCCGATCAGCCGCTCTCGCCCCGCGGTCGGCAGCCCGTAGCAGTCGGCGTAGAACTGCATATACTCGTCGACCTTCAGGTTGTCATACACCCCGAAGAAGTCGGGCATGTAGCCCAGCCGCGCCCGCGCGGCACCGGGGCGCCGCAGCACGTCGACGTCGCCGATGAAGACCCGGCCGGCGTCGGGCTGCAGGAGGGTGGCGATCACCTTCAGCGTGGTCGTCTTGCCCGCGCCGTTGGGGCCGACGAAGCCGTAGATGGCACCCTGCTCCACGGCAAAGGTGACGCCCTTGAGAGCGAGGGTCTCGCCGTACTGTTTCACCAGCCCTTCCACCCGCAGCATCAGCCGCTCACCTCCCCTTCGCCCCTGCGCCGGGGCCGCCCTCCATCTGCTCTGCGTCCTCCGGGTTCTCCGGCCGGCCCGGCGCAGCGCCGTCGGGAAGGTCCGCGGTGGCCTGGACCGGCAGAGGATGGAAGGCGTAGACCGCGTGCACGCCTTTCGCCAGCCGGCCCGTCACGGTGACGGCCGGCTCCGCGGGCGGCCCTTCCGTCCAGCCCAGCACCAGCAGGGCGGTTTGGTGCCGCCCCTCGCCCACCTCCCAGACGTAGGATCGCACCTGGTCCCGACGGGGGTCCTCTTCCGCCCCGGCCAGCTGTTCCGGCGGCAACAGCACCCCCTTCGGGTCGCCCGGGTCCGGCTCGCCCTGCAGGCGAAGACGGAACGGCGCAGACGTCTCCCCGGGGCCCAGCGCGCCCAGGGGGACCGCCGCCCGGGCCGTGGCCACCTCCACCCCCACCAGCGGCACGGGCAGGCCGTTCCGGACGCGTCCGGTGAGTTCGGTCCCGGTCATGGCGAGGTCGACCAGTTCCAGCCCTCCCCCCACCGACACGGCCTGCTCCACCGCGAACCCCGCCATGGTGTAATTGGTCAGGCCAGAGAACTCAATCGCGGCGGGGTCGCCGGGCACGATGCGCGCCGGCACCTCACCGCCCAGGTTGGCCATGACCAGCGCCCGCACCAGCCGGGCGCCCGGCAACGGAAGGGAAAGCCGGGTCCGGCCGGGGGCGTAGACCCCGGTGTGGGTGGTCATCACGCCTGCCCCGGACCCCGGCATCAGCTCGGTGGTGGTGATCAGGTGCGTGATCCCGCCCTGGAACCGGCCCGCCCCCAGGCCGTAGACCATCCCCAGGAAAACGAGAGCGAGCAGCGGTACCGTGAACCAGGCCCATTCCCGCCGGTCGATCCGGCGCAGCACCAGATAGCTCACCGGCCCGGCGGCGAGAAGGTACCCGCCCAGGACCAGGACCACGAGCCAGACCCGGGGGAGACCCCAGTCCGGCAGCTGCTGCAGGGCGTACTGCATGCGCCAGTCCGCCTGCAGCCCGGGCAGGCGCCAGGCAGGACTGCCCACCAGCTGCCCGAGCAGGGCCGCCTGCCCCGCCCAGTCGGCCACCGGCGCCAAGTCAGGGTCGTAGGCCAGGTAGATCACGCGCCCCGAGCCGACCCGGGCCGCTGCGGCCAGCACCGGGTCGTCGCCCAGCAGGGCCTCGCCCCGCACCAGCGGGCCGGCGCTCACGAGGGCGCTGCCCGGAAGCGGGGTTCCCGCCGCCTCGCCCAGCGGGGTGAGCGGTGCCTCCGCCGTTCCCGCCGGCTCTACCGGCAGCAGGTGCCCGGGCAGGGGCCCCAGGGTGCGCTGCCATTCCGGGCCGCCGAAGAGCAGAAGCGTGCCGCCGCGCGCCACCCACAGTGCGAGGGCCTGGATCTGCGCCTCGCTCAGCGCACCGGTATCGAAGCGGGAGAGGGCGATCACGTCAAAGCTCTCGAGCAGCGTCGCACTGTCGGGCATCTCCTCCGCCGAGAGCCGCACCACCCGGGCGGCCTGTTCCCCCGAGCGCAGCTGGCCCAGAGCCTCCGCCAGCCCTTCGCCCTCCGAGAGCACGCCCGCCAGCAGCACGTCCCGCGGCTGCCAGTCAAGCTCGACGGTGCGCTCCGCCACCCGCTCCCCGCCGGCGTACAGCTCCACCCGCAGTGGCCAGCCCTGCCGGTCGGGGAGGCTCACCACCAGCCGGCTGCTCCCCCCGGCGGGCAGGTCGAAGGGCACGGCGTAGCGGGCGTCGGGCAGCAGCGTCAGGCCGGAGGGCGGATCGACCCGGAGCACCACCTCGCCGGCGGCGGCCGCGCCCTCGCTCCTCAGGTCAATCCAGAGGGTCACCCAGTCGCCCTCCTTGGCCAGGCCGCCGAAGGCGGGCTGCACGGTCATGGTCACGTCCGCCGCCGCGGCCGGTGCGGCCGTCAGCAGCAACACCAGGACGATCCAGAGCCAGAATCGGCGCACGTCTCATCCTCCCGCGCGGTTTCTGCAGTGGTGTGAGTTAGACGGGTGCAGCGGCGCCCCGGATTCCGCCTTCCGCCCGCCGCCGGCACAACGGCCGCGCGTCTGCGGCCGAGAGGAATCGTCGCCATCCTCACGAAATTGTCACTCTCCCCTATTGCAATGCAGAGACAGTCCGGTGGTGACCCTTCATGACCTGGCATGGATCCGTGCTGCAGTGCCCCCGCCTCGCCGGCCCGGAGCCGCTGATGCGGGGCCTCCGCCGCGCCGCCGGGCGCTTCACCCGACGCCCCCACCTGCCCCTGCAGATGCAGATTGCCCTGCTGGCGGCGGCCCTGGTGCTGGTGTCGGTCAGCGCCGGCACCGTGGTGGTGGCGCTCTACGCCCTGCGCACGGTGGAGGCGCAGGCGGGCCAGCGAGCCATGCACGTGGCCCGGACGGTGGCGGAGATCAACGAGGTGAAGCGCTTCCTGGGCCAGCCTGGTGGCGAGAAGGTCATCCAGCCCATCGCGGAGCGCGTCCGCATCGCCAACGGCATGGAGTATGTGGTGGTGATCGACCAGGCCCGGCGGCGTTACAGTCACCCGCTGGTGAGCCGCATTGGCACCCGGTTCGAATCGGAGGACGGCGGGCCGGCCTTCGCCGAGCACTCTTACATCTCCTACGGCCGCGGCGAGCGGGGCAACAGCGTGCGCGCCTTCGTACCCGTCATGTCTGAGGACCTGCAAGAGCAGGTAGGCGTCGTCCTCGTGGGGGTGATCACCCCCTCCGTGGCCGCCGTGCTCCACGACCTGCGGCCGCAGCTCGCCCTCACCCTCCTGGTGGCCACGGCGGTAGGGTTGGCCGGGGCCTGGCTGCTGGGCGGGCGGATCAAGCGGCAGCTGCTCGGCCTGGAGCCGGCGGAGATCGCCCGGCAGCTGCAGGAGCGGGTGGCGATCCTCGACGCCATCGGCGAGGGGGTGATCGCCATTGACCGGCAGCAGCGGGTGACGGTGCTCAACGCCGAGGCGCAGCGGGTGATCGGCGTGGGCGAGAGCGCGCTGGGGCGGCCCATCGCCGAGATCATCCCCAACAGCCGATTGCCGCAGATCCTGGAGACCGCCGCCCGGGAGCTCAACCAGGAGATGGTGCTGGGCACTACCACCGTCCTCACCAACCGGGTGCCGGTGTGGCGCGACGGCAAGATCATCGGGGCGGTGGCCACCTTCCGGGACCGCACCGAGTTCCACCGGCTGGCCGAGGAGCTCACGGGCGTACGGGCGTTCGTCGACTCGCTCCGGGCGCAGAACCACGAGCACATGAACCGCCTGCACACCATCGCCGGCCTGATCAAGCTCGGCCGCTACCAGCAGGCCAGCGACTATATCTTTGCCAGTTGCGAGGAGCAGCAGGAGCAGACGCGCTTTCTGGCGACCCACTTCGCCGATCCCCGCATCGCCGGCCTGCTGCTGGGCAAGCTCCACCGCGCCCGGGAGCTGGGGGTGCAGCTGGAGCTGGACCCGGCATGCCACCTGGAGTCGCTGGCCGACCACGAAGCGGGGGCGCTGGTGGTGGTGCTGGGGAACCTGGTGGAGAACGCCATGGAGGCGGTGGCGGCGATGCCGCCCGACCGGCGGCGGGTGCAGGTGCGGGTGGACGACGAGGACGGCGTGGTGACGGTGGTGGTGCGCGATACCGGCCCGGGGATTCCGCCCGCGCTCCAGGAGCAGGTGTGGCAGCCGGGCTTCAGCACCAAGGCCGCGTCCGGTCGGGGGGTCGGGCTGGCCCTGGTGCGCCGGCGGTTGGAAAGCCTGGGCGGTGCGGTCGCGCTGGAGTCCGGGCCCTGGGGCAGTTGCTTCACGGCCTGGCTGCCCCGCACCCGGCCGGACGCGGCGAGCACAGAGTAAGGGGGGAAGGGCGTGGATGCGATTCAGGTGCTGGTCATCGAAGACGACCCGATGGTGGCCGAGGTGAACCGGGCCTACGTGGAGGAGGCCGGCCCCTTCACCGTGGTGGGCATCGCCCGCACGGCCGAGGAGGGCCTGGCGATGGCGTCTGCGCTCACCCCGGATCTGGTGCTCCTGGACATCTACCTGCCCGGCCTCAGCGGCCTGGAGGCGCTCCGGGAGATCCGCCGGCGCGACCTGCCCTGCGACGTGCTGGCCGTGACCGCGGCGCGGGATGTGCGCACGGTGCAGGACGTGCTGCGCAACGGGGCGGTGGACTACATCGTGAAGCCTTTCCAGTTCGAGCGGCTCCGGGCCACGCTGCTCACGTACGCGGAGATGCGCCGCCGACTGCGGGAGGAAGTCGACCTGAGCCAGGCGGAGATCGATCAGTTCACGCGACCGGTGGGAGCCGCCCCCGGCGCCGTTCCCCGGCCGCCGGACCCGACGCTGAGCGGGGGCCGCGTCCCGGCATCGTCCCCCGCCGGGGGAAGTCGCCCGCCGCTGGGCACGTCCGCTCCGGGTGCGGTTCCCCTGGCGAAGGCGGTCCCCGGGGGCAGCGGCGCCCCGGGCCCCACCCACGGGGGCAGGGACCTGCCCAAGGGGCTGACCGAGTGGACCCTCCGCCAGGTGCTGCTCCACCTCGTCCAGGCGGGGCGGCCGCTGTCGGCCGCCGAGGTGGCCCGCGGCATCGGCCTGGCCCGGGTGACCGTGCGGCGCTACCTGGACTACCTGGTGCAACAGGGGCGACTCGGCGTGGAAATGCAGTACAACCCCGTCGGCCGGCCCGTCTACCGCTACATACAGCGGTAGGGGCCGGTGCCGGCGTTATTGGTCTCACATGATGACCAAAACCTACTTTATGTTCAAAACCTAGCCAGGGCCATTAGCCCTGTTTATAACCAGGATTCAAGGAGGAGATATCCCTTGCGCGCTCCGCTCGACACCTGCCGGCACATCCTGGTGCTGCTCCTCGTCGTCCTGAGCATCCCGGCCTGGGGCTGCACCCCCACGCGGGTGGTGGACCACGAGCAGTGGGCGCCGGAGGAACGGATCATCCTCCAGTTCTCCCACGTGGTGGCCGAGAACACCCCGAAAGGCCAGGCCGCCCGACGCTTCGCGGACCTCGTCTACGAGCGCACCGGGGGCCGGGTGGAGGTGCAGGTCTTTCCCAACGGCAGCCTCTACGGGGACGGCGAGGAACTGCAGGCCCTGCGGGATGGCCGGGTGGACCTGATCGCTCCCTCCACCGGCAAGCTGGCCCAGCTTTTCCCCGAGTGGCAGGTCTTCGACCTTCCCTACGTGTTCGCCGACCACGATGCGGTGGTGGCGGCCATGGAGGGGCCGGTTGGCGACCGGCTCTTCCAGGTGCTCCGGCGCCGGGGGCTGATGGGGCTCACCATGTGGAGCAACGGCTTCAAGCAGATGACCTCCGCCCGGGGGCCCCTGGTCACGCCGGAGGACTTCGAGGGGCAGGTCTTCCGGGTCCAGCCCTCCCGGGTGCTGGTGGAGCAGTTCCGGCTGCTGGGCGCCACCGGGGTGCCCATCGGCTTCCACGAGACCTTCCGGGCCCTGGAGAGCGGCCAGGTGGACGGGCAGGAGAACACCCCGTCCAACATCTACTCCAAGAAGTTCCACGAAGTGCAGCGCTACATGACGCTTTCCGATCACGGCTACCTGGGTTACGTGGTGCTCGTGGACGCCGACCGCTGGCAGAACCTCGACCCCGAGGTGCAGGAGGCCCTCCTCTGGGCCCTGGAGGAGGCCACCCGCTGGAACCGGGAGAACGCGCCCCGGATCAACGCCGAGGACCTGGAGCGCATCCGGGCCTCGGGCCGGCTCGAGATCCACGAGCAGACCCCGGAGGAACGGGCGGCCTGGGCAGCGGCGCTCCGGCCCGTCTTCGACTCGTTCCTCGCCACCCTGCATGACGACCAGCTGATCCTGGCGCTGGAGGAGCTCAGGCGCGCCGGCTTCCCTGCGTCAGAGGCCCCATAGAGCAAGCCATGACCGAAAGGAGAAAAGGCGATGAAGAGAGGTCCCGTTCGCGTCCTTTCGCTCCTGTTGGCCGCGCTGCTCCTGGCCGGCTGTGGGGGCGCTGCCACGCAGAGCCCCGGTTCGTCTGCGCCGTCCAACTCATCGGGCCCCGGCGACTCGTCGGACACCGCTGCCCCGTCTGACTCGGCCAGCCAGGCCGACACGTCGGAGCCGATCGAGATCGGCGTCATCACCTCGCTCACGGGCAGCGAGGCCAAGTTCGGCGAGGCCCACATGCGGGGCTACGAGATCGCCCTGGAGGAGATCAACGCCGCCGGCGGCGTGCTCGGCCGGCCGCTGAAGCTGGTCGTGGAAGACGACGCCTCCAAGCCCGAGAACGCCATCTCCGCCGCCGAGAAGCTGGCCACCCAGACCAAGGTGCCGCTGATTATCGGATCCTACACCTCCGCGGCGACCCTGCCGGCGGCGCAGACCGCCACCAAGTACCAGGTCCCGTTCATCGTGCCCACCGCCGCAGCCGACAACATCACCGAGTTCGGCTCCAAGTACGTCTTCCGCATCAACTCGCCTTCGTCCGAGTACGCCAACACCGCCATCAACTTTCTGATGGACCAGGTGAAGCCCCAAACCCTCGCCATCATCTACGAGAACACCAACTTCGGCACGTCCACCGCCCAGCCGGCCAAGGAGCTGGCCGAGAAGGCAGGCATTCAGGTGGTGGCCTTCGAGGGCTACGCCAAGGGCGCACCGGACTTCAAGCCGATGCTCAGCCAGGTGAAGAGCAAGAATCCCGACGCCGTGCTCTTCGTCTCGTACCTGCTGGACGCCACGCTGCTGATGCGCCAGATCCGGGAACTGGACTTCAACCCGAAGGTCTACATCGGTGCGGGCGCAGGCTTCTCCACGCCGGAGTTCGTGCGTGAGGAGGGCGCCGGCAAGGACGCCGAGTACACCTTCTCCGCCACCCTCTGGACCACCGACGTCACCTGGAAAGGCGCCAGGGAGTTCACGGAGCAGTTCATCGAGCGGTACGGCGTCGAGCCCGCCTACCACTCCGCCGAGACCCACGCGGCCCTCTACCTGGTGAAGGACGTGCTGGAGCGGGCCGGCTCGCTCGACCGGCAGGCGGTGCGCGACGCCCTGGCCGCCACCGACCTGGGCCCGGACGCCACCATCTTCGGCCCGGTGAAGTTCGACGAGAAGGGGCAGAACGCCCACCCGATGCTGGTCACGCAGGTCCAGAACGGACAGTACGTCACGGTCTGGCCGCGCGAGTACGCCGCAGCCGACCCCATCCTCCCCACGCCCACCTGGTCTGAGCGGAAGTAACGCAGGACGCGACGGCGCCCGGCAGGCTGCTGCCGGGCGCCTTGAAAAAAGGGGTTGAACGTGTGGAGCTTCTGGCACAGCTGCCGCAGAACCTGGTGAGCGGCCTCCTGCTGGGCGGCATGTACGCCCTGATCGGAGCCGGTCTCGCCCTGGTCTACGGCGTGATGGATATCGTGAACATGGCGCACGGCGCCTTCCTGATGGTGGGCATGTACACCACCTATCTCCTGGTGACCCATCTGGGGATTGACCCGTACGTGGGGATCCCGATCACCGCCCCCGTCCTCTTCCTCATGGGGATGCTGATCCAGCGGCTGGTGATCCACCGCGTCGCCACGGCCTCCCACATGAACCAGATCCTGCTCACCGTGGGACTCTCCATGGTGCTGGTCAACACGGCGCAGCTGCTCTTCACCGCCGACTACCGGCAGGTGCGCACCAGCTACGCCGAGACGGTCATCCGCATCGGCGGCGTCGCGATGAACCTCGCCTATATCATCTCCTTCGCCGTCGCCGTGGCCATCACCGTGGCGCTCTACTGGTACCTGATGAAGTCGGAGTTCGGGCGGGCCCTGCGCGCTACCGCGCAGGACCTCCACGCCGCCCAGCTCATGGGCATTGACGTGCAGCGGGTCCAGATGACGGCCTTCGGCCTCGGCATGGCTCTGGCCGGTGCCGCCGGCGCCCTGCTCACGCCGGTCTACTACCTCTACCCCACCGTGGGGGAAAACTTTGGCCTCAAGGCGTTCACCATGGTGGTGCTGGGCGGCATGGGCAGCGTCGTGGGTGCGGCGCTGGGCGGCGTCACCCTGGCCCTGGCCGAGTCGATGGGGCAGATCTTCGTCGGCCACGAGCTGAAGGACGCCATCGGCTTCATTGTCTTCGTGCTGGTGCTGCTGCTGAGGCCGCAGGGGCTGTTCGGGAGGGCGCGGGCATGAGCAGGGTCAGGGAGATTGTGCCGCCCCTGCTGCTGGCGGTCATCGTGCTGTCGGTGCCCCTCTTCCTCAAGAACCCGTACTGGCTCAACGTGCTCATCCTGGTCCTGGTCTGGACGGCCCTGGGCAGCGCCTGGAACATCGTGGGCGGCTATGCCGGCCAGCTCAGCCTGGGCCACTCGGCCTTCTTCGGGCTGGGGGCGTACACGCTCGCCATCACCGCCACCCACCTGGGCTGGAACCCCTGGCTCGGCATCGCCCTGGGAATGGTCCTGGCCGTGCCGCTCTCCCTCTTCATCGGCTCCATCACCTTCCGCCTGCGGGGCCCCTACTTCGTGCTGGGCACGCTGGCCATCGCCGAGGTGCTGCGGCTGGTGGCCCTGGCCTGGCGGTCGGTGACCAACGGCGCGGTGGGCATCATGGTCCCCTTCCTGTTCCAGGGGGTCTCCCGGGCGCCCTACTACTGGTTCATCGCCGTGGTGGCCATCGTGGCGGTGGGCATCACCTGGTGGATCGAGCGGCACAAGGTGGGGTACTACCTCACGGCGATCCGGGAGGACCAGGAGACCGCCGAGTCGATCGGCATCAACACCACGGGCTACAAGAACCTGGCCCTGGTGATCAGCGCCGTGCTGGCGGCCGCGACCGGCGCCTTCTACGCCTCCTACCTCTCCTACATCGAGCCCGACATCGTCCTCTCGGAGCCGGTCTCGCTGCAGATGGCCATCGTGGCGATCATCGGCGGGCGGGGCACCGTGTTCGGCCCCGCCGTCGGGGCGACGCTCCTGGTCTTCGCCAGCGAGCTCTTCCGGGCCCAGTTCAAGCAGGCGCACCTGCTCATCTACGGCCTGCTGCTCATGGCGGCCATCCTCTTCCTGCCTGGCGGCGTGCTGGGCACCCTTCAGCAGCGGCTGAAGGCGCGCCGGGCCGCGCGGGCAGCCCTCACCGGGTCCACCTTCGGCGTCCGGAAGGAGGCGAGCTGAGCATGGCCCCGCTGCTCGAAGTCCGAAACCTCACCAAGACCTTCGGCGGCCTCTGCGCCGTGCGGAACGTCTCCTTCTCGGTGCAGAAGGGCGAGGTGCTCTCCATCATCGGCCCCAACGGGGCGGGCAAGACCACCGTCTTCAACCTCATCTCCGGCTTCCACAGCCCCACGGAGGGTGAGATCCGCTTCAAGGGCGAGGTCATCAACCGGCTGAAGCCCTACCAGCGGGCGCTCCGGGGCCTGGGCCGTACCTTCCAGATCGTGAAGCCCTTCCCCGGCCTCTCCATCCTCGAGAACGTGATGGTGGGTGCCTTCGCCCGTACGAACTCGGTGGCGCAGGCCCGGGAGGACGCGATGCGCATCCTGGCGTTCGTGGGGCTGGAAGGCCGGGCGCACCTGCTGGCCTCCACCCTCACCCTGGCCGGTCGGAAACGGCTGGAAGTGGCGCGGGCGCTCGCCACCAAACCCGACCTGATCCTGCTGGACGAGGTCTCGGCCGGCCTCAACCCCACCGAGGTGGAGGAGATGATCGGGCTGCTCCGGCGGCTCGCCGACCTGGGCGTGAGCTCCGTGGCCGGCGTGGAGCACGTGATGCAGGTCGTGATGACCCTCTCAGACCGGGTGGTGGTGCTCAACCACGGCGAGATGATCGCCGAGGGCACCCCGCAGGAGGTCGTGAACCACCCGGCGGTCGTTGCGGCCTACCTGGGCGGGGAGGTGGCGTCCCGTGCTTGAGCTGCGTGACGTGGTGGTGGACTACGGCGACGTGCGGGCGCTCTGGGGCGCCTCCCTGGCCGTGGAGAAGGGTGCGATCGTGGCGCTGGTGGGGGCCAACGGCGCGGGCAAGTCCACCACGCTGAAGGCGATCTCCCGCATCGTCCCCATCCGCAGCGGCTCGATTTTTTTCGAAGGCGAGCCCATCCACACCCTGGCCTCGCATCAGGTGGTGGCCCGGGGCGTGGTGCACGTGCCCGAGGGGCGCCGGCTCTTCCCGAAGATGACGGTGAAGGAGAACCTGCTGGTGGGCTCCCACGTGCCCGAGGCGCGGCGGAAGCGCAGCGAGGCCCTGGAGCGGGTCTTCGCCCTCTTTCCGAAGCTGAAGGAGCGGGAGAACCAGCTCGCGGGCACGCTCTCGGGCGGCGAGCAGCAGATGGTGGCCATCGGCCGCGGGCTCATGGCGCAGCCGAAGGTGCTGATGCTGGACGAGCCCTCCCTGGGCCTGGCGCCCATCATCGTGAAGGAGGTCTTCGCCATCGTCCGCCGGCTGCGGGACGAGGGGATCACGGTGCTGCTGGTGGAGCAGAACACCGCGCAGTCCCTCGCCATCGCCGACCGGGGGTACGTGATGGAGAACGGGCGCATCACGCTCTCGGGCACAGGGGCTGAGCTGCTCGAAAACGAGCACGTAAAGAAGGCGTACCTGGGGGCGTAGCGCTCGGGGGTGGCACGTGAAACACGCCTGCCCCGGGGCGTAGGACACGGGTGCCACGTGACAGGGGCTGTTCCGGGATCAGCGGGGGTCCCGCCGGAACAGCCCCACTCGTATGAGGTAACCGATCTCGCGGTGCATGCCCCGCCCGACCTGCCCGAACGGCAGGTTCGCCGCGCCCGACTCAGGCGGAGGCCTGCCGGAGCCGCCCTTCCGTACTGTCCGGCCGCGAACCGACCTCCGACTCAGTCCGCCCGCAGGCGGGAGAGCACCCGCAGGGTGGTCATCGCCCGGACCAGCGTGGGGCTGGTGAAGGAGACGGTCCGCCCGTCCAGCCGCTCCACGGTGGGGACGAACGAGGCCAGCGTCGCCAGGTCCGTGCTCCGGTACTCCAGTTCGATCCGGTACGGCCCGGGAAGCCGCACGGGTAGGGCGGTGCCCACGAGCCGCATCGCCGCCCGGGCTCCATCGTGCACCAACTGCCGGCCCCGGGTCGGATGGACGAGCTGCGCCGTCTCCCGGGCCATGCCCGTTTTCACGGCGACGAACTCCACCGGGTCCAGCAGCGTCCGGACCGCCGGCTCCAGCCGGGCGTCGCCGGTCACCAGCACCACGGGCACGCCGAACTCGCCGGCGACGGCGGCGTTCAGTTCGGCCTCGGAGACCGGGCGGCCGTTCAGCCGCACCGCGTGGAAGCTGGCCCCGTTGATGGTGTGGGCGAGTATCCCGTCGCCGTCTCCCGCGGCAGCGTGGTAGCCCACGAAGAAGGCGGCGTCCCAGCCCTGCTCGATGCCCTGCATCATGCCCAGAGGTTTGAGCCACCCCCGGATGACCTCAGCCCGGGGGTCCAGTTCGTCCAGCAGCAGGTTGTTCATGCTGCCGTGAGAGTCATTCACCAGAACCTGTGTCGCGCCGCCCTCGAATGCCGCCGCGATGGCAGCGTTGGTCTCGGCCGTCATCCACCGGCGGGCGAGCTCGTAGTCGTGGCCGCCGGGATGAGTCTCCGCTGCCGTGGTAACGCCCGAGATGCCCTCGATGTCAACGGAGATGAAGATCCGCATACTGATGCCTCCTATCACGTTTCAAGTATATACTGGCAGGGTTCGCGGCGGGGGGAGTCAAACTCTCTCGGGCATGACACACCCGAGGGGTTGCCCACCTCGCCGCTGCGCACCTTCTTGCTCTGGACCGACGGCAGGCGCCAGGGCCTCTCGGACGTCACACGCCCGGGAGGCTGCTGACCTTGTCGCTGCCCAACTTCTTGCTCTGGACCGACCGTAGGTGCGAGGGCCTTTCGGACATCACACGCCCGGGAGGCTGCCGACCTCGCCGCTGCGCCGCTTCTTGGTCTAGACCGACCGCAGGTGCGTGGGCCTCTCGGACATCACACACCCAGGGGGCTGCCGACCTTGCCGCTGCGCACGCTGCTCGCTCTGATCGTCGCCGTCTTGTCAGTGGGCTGTTCCTCCATCATCATCCGGCTCTCGGCTGCCCCGGCGCTGGTGCTGGCGTTCCACCGCATGGCGATCACGGCGGCGCTGCTGGCCGTCCCGGTGCTGCTCAGGGAGCGGGCGGCCCTCAGGCGCCTCACCCGGCGCGACTGGCTGCTGCTCACGGGAAGCGCCTTCGCCCTGGCCCTGCACTTCTGGGCCTGGATCGAGAGCCTTCGCTTCACCACGGTGGCCAGTTCCACCGTGTTAGTAACAGCCAACCCGTTCATCGTGCTGCTGCTGGGTTACTGGCTCCTGGGCGAGCGGACGAGCCGGGCCGGCCTTGCCGCCATGGTGGTGGGCGTGGTGGGCGGAATCCTCGTCGGCTGGGGCGACTTCCGGGTGAGCGGGTCTGCCCTCTTCGGCGACCTGCTGGCCTTCCTCGGCGCGGTGACCGTCTCGGGCTACACCGTCGCCGGCCGCCTCGCGCGGCAGCGGATGTCGGCCACGCTTTACTCCACGGTGGTCTATACCATCACTGCCTTTTTCCTGTGGCTTTTCATGCTGCCGCAGGGCATCCCCCTGGTGCCGTACCCGGCCCGGGAATGGGCACTGTTTGCCGCCCTGGCGATCATCCCCACCATTTTCGGCCACACCCTCTTCAACTGGGCCTTGCGCTGGGTGAGCGCCGCCACCGTCTCCATGGCCACCCTCGGCGAGCCCGTGATCGCCACCATCCTGGCGTGGTTCCTGTTCCGGGAGGCGCCGGGGTGGACTACCGTCGTCGGCGGCACGCTGCTGCTGACGGGCATCGGGCTGTTCGTGCGGTACGGGTCGCCGCCGCAGGGGAGCCTTGAGAAGATGCCCCCCCGGACTGGCCCCGGCTTCCCACCCCCAGCGGCTCTGTAACCCGACTGGAACGGGGGTGCGCAGTGCGGACCCGGCATGGCCGTCGGGGGATTGCCTCCACGGCTGCCGCGAAGCCCGGCGGTGCGAGCTTGTGGCTGGTACCATCGTATCCTTTCGCCCACCTCTTCCGTGGTAATGGGTGAACGTTCACCACGGAGGGATGCGTACATGGAGCTCCCTGACACCCTGCAGCGCCTGGGCCGCCCGGTGGAGGAGGCCCGCAAGGCGTTCATGCGGCTCATCGAACCCCACCGGCGCGACCTCTGGCGCTACTGCCTGCGCCTCACCGGGTCGGCCTGGGACGCCGACGACCTGATGCAGGAGACCATGCTGCGCGCCTTCGCCCGGCTCACCTGGTGGGAGCCGGTGGAGGCCCGCCCCTACCTCTTCCGCATCGCCACCAACGCCTGGATCGACGACCTGCGGCGCCGACGGGCCGTCCCGGTGGAGCTGGACGCGCAGGAACCGGCCCGAGCGGAGCCCGACCCCGTCGAGACGTGGGCGGCCATGGAGCACCTCGTCGCCGCGCTGCCGCCGCGCCAGCGGGTGGTCTTCCTCCTCACCCAGGTCTTCGACTTCACCGCCGGGGAGGTCGCGGCCATGCTGCGCACCACCGAGGGTGCGGTGAAGGCGGTCCTGCACCGGGCGCGGGCCGGTCTGCGGGCCGCAGCCGCCGGCGAGGAGAGACAGGTCTCTGGCCCGGGGTCCCAGGCCAGCGCTGACCCGCAGGCAGGCCTACCGGGCCAGGGACCTCCGAGCGCGACGGCCAGGGAGGCCGCCGCCTCCGGCACGCGGCCGGCGGTTCGGGCCACCGCTCCTGTACCGAATGCGGTCGTCGCCGCGTACCTGGATGCCTTTAACCGCCGGGACCCCGACGCCATCGCAGCGCTCCTCACCGAGGGCGCCGAGTGCGACATCGTGGAGTGCGGCGTGGAGTACGGCCGGGAGGCCATCCGGAAGTACTCGCTGGCGGACTGGGCCCGGGATCCCCGCCCGCAGTGGGCCGAGTACGGCGAGCTGGACGGCGAGCCCGTGGTCTTCGTCTTCTTCCGGACCGAGCAGCACGAGCGGGCCCTGGGGCAGCTGGTCCGGCTTACCACCGCGGGGGACCGCATCACCGCCATGCGGCTGTGCTACTTCACGCCCGAGCTGATCGAGTACGCCGCCCGCAGGCTGGGCGTGCCCGCCTGCACGTGGGGCTACTTCCACCAGTGGGAGGGATAGGCAGTGGGGAATCGACCCACCCGTGCGATTCCGGTGCGTGATCTGGAACAGAGCCTGCGGTTCTACACGGAGCGGCTGGGCTTCCGGCTGGTGACGCGCTACCCGGACGCCGCTCACCTGGAGACCCCGGCAGGCCACGTGCTCCTGGCGGGCCCGTCCGCCGGCGACCTGGCCAATTACCTGGCGCCGCATGGGACGGCGGTCCGGCCGGGGGCGGTACTCTACTTCTTCACCCCCGACCTGGACGCGACCGCCCGGGGTCTGCCGGAGGCAGTACTGGTGCGGACGGACTGGGGGGAGCGCAAGCTCGAACTCCCCGATCCCGACGGCTACACGGTCAGCTTCTGGACGGAAAACGACCTGACGCCGGAGCAGGCCCTGGCCCTGTTCCGCTCGGCCCCCGAACGGCTTGAAGCCGCGCTGGAAGGGCTCACCGAGGCGCAGCTGGACCTGGCCCGGGCGCCGGGCAAGTGGTCGATCCGGCAGATCGTCCACCACATGACCGACTCCGCCGTGGGCGCCATCGCCGGCCTGCGCTACGCCATCGCCGAGCCGGGCCGCCTCTACCGCCCGAACCCGTACAGCCCCGACGCCTGGGACGAGGGACTCCACTCCCACCGACGGCCGGTCGGGCCCTCCGTAGCGCTGTTCCGGGCGGTGCACGAGCACCTGGTGCAGCTGATCGAGTACGTGCCGGGGGCGCTCGAGCGCTACACGGTGAACGAGGCCGGGACGAAGATGACCGTCGGCCGGATGGTGGGAATGCTGGCCTGCCACGCGGCAGGCCACACGGAGCAGATCTGGGAAACCCGGCGGGTGCACGGGATTTGAGCGGTGCGCACTCCGGCCGGTATCTACAGGCCCCAGTCGCCCCTGAGGTGATCGATCACGGCCACGGTGACAGCCAGGAGGGTGAAGAGAAACCCCAGGCACCACCCGATCACAGCAGCCTGTGACACGGTATCCTTGAGGGACAGACCGGCAATCAGAAAGGCACTGCCGCACAGCAAGAGCATCCCCACGTGCCGGCGCATGTACCTGCACCCCCATCCGGCCGGCGACACGGCGCGCGTCTGGCCTGCGGACGTGCCCCTGAATGAAGGGCCGTTTCCGGGGTCAACCCCGGCCCCAACGGGGACCACTGCTCCCGTGGGCACGCCCGCCGACATCCAACCCTATGCAGGGCAGGCGCCGTCGTAGTCCAACCGGGAAGACAGGTGCGGGGGATGGTTTCCACATCGGGAACCATCCCCCGCACGGTTCCAGCACCGGCGAACAGGGTCCGCTACCGTGGGAGTCCGAACCACCGGACTCAATCGAGCGAGAACGGCGGGTACGCGTCCGTCAGTCCCATCAGCCAGGCCTGCACGCGCACGTTCCAGCGGTTGTAGCCCACCATGAAGTCCCAGAGCGCCCTGGGGTAGCGGCCTGTGAGGACCACGGCGAACCAGGCGACCAGCATCACCGCCACGGCGGCTACGGAGAGGAGCCAGAGGATAACCAAATGCGGGAGCAGAAACAGGGGCTTGAGCGGCATGAGCAGCATGAGCAGCCGCGACGACCGCGCCGGGTGGCGCCCGATGAGGTGGAAGGGGTAGCCCGTCGTGCTGCCTGCGGCAGCCTCGAAGCCATGCTGATAGCCAAGCTGGTAGCCCTCGTTGTACGCCTGCTGCACATCCTGGGTCACTCCGTAACCGCTCCTTTCTTCAATTTCACCGCGGTAGGCTGCGGCGCGCCGCCTCCTGCGATCGGCTGGCGCCCCGTCCCGGGCCGCCCTGCCCTTGCCCTGCGGACCCGTCGCACTGCCCGACACGACCGGCCCAGGTGACCTCGCCTGCATGCCCGGATTGCCGATTTGCTACCTAATGATGTACAATTCGCGTCGTTAGCGGCCCGCATCACACGGTCTCGAGGAGGAAGCACAAGATGTGGAAGCTCTATGCGGTCCTCTCAGCAGTGTTCGCAGCTCTCACGGCGATCCTGGCGAAGATCGGCATCAAAGGTGTCGACTCGAACCTGGCCACGGCCATCCGCACCACCGTCATCATCTTCCTGTCGTGGGGCATCGTCTTCGCCGTCGGCGCCCACCACGGGATTCGCACGCTCAACCGCGTCAACTGGACCTTCCTGATCCTCTCCGGCCTGGCGACCGGCCTCTCGTGGCTCTTCTACTACAAGGCCATCTCCCTGGGTGACGTCTCCAAGGTTGCCCCCATCGACAAGTCCAGCATCGCCCTCACGCTGATCCTCTCGTACTTCATCCTCGGCGAGAAGTTCACGCCCACTACCCTCCTGGCCGGCGGGCTGATCGTCGCCGGCACCTTCCTGATGCTGTGGAAGTAGGTGCGAGCACCGTCCGGCGGGCATTCGACCGCCTGGCCGGTCACCCGGCAGAAACCGCCTGTCGGTAGACGGCAAAGCCGGTTCGGACCTCAACATACTGACGCCGGTCGGACCCCCCTGCCCGCAGGTGGCAGGGGGGTCTGCGCGCAGGCGCTCTGCGGGCCACCGGACCC
>NZ_JBFNEH010000041.1:0-32747 GCF_040797425.1 Symbiobacterium sp.
AATCATTGGGAGTCTGCCCCTATCTCACGTGCGGTTACCCGGACAGGCTCCTAGCCAGAGGTCAGGTCGAATTCGAGCGCATGACCGAAGCTCCGGGCCCTACCGGCTTTTCCTTTTCCCAGCCGACACATCGGATGGAACCGCCACGGCTGGCTGATACTGTGGTAGGGGCTGCCCAGTCCCCGTCAGTGCCGGTCCTCCTGGGCTTTCTAGGGACCACCTCCTCGAAAAACTGCGTGTTCGACTTTGCGGTAACCACAACAGAAGAAGGGGAGGATCTAGATGGATCGGGAGATGACTATTCGGCTCCCAGTTGCTAACAGGACGAAGAACCCGCCTGCATGGGCCATCGGTGACCAAACGGACCATCAGGTCTGGTATTATGTCAACGAGCACGGAGAACCGTGGGTTGCCAGGTGCGAAGGGGACAAACTACTGATTTCAGGGCTCGACGTCAGCTGGGAAGAGCTCGAGTTGAGCGTCGAGCAAGTCAGGGCCGAAAGAGAGCGGCTGGGCTTGCTTGTCGCCGCAAGCCAACTCGCTGCTGTCCATCCAAAACTGGCTCAGATCATGGCAGAGTCAGCATCCACTAGATCCTTTTCACCCCACACCTGCCCGCTCGGAATGATCGTACTAGACCCCGGCGAGCAGTTGTGGGTACTGTCCGTCCTAAATGCAGCCTTGCCCTGCATGGAGCTCGCGCGAGAACTCTAACCTTTTCCGGATCCCTCTACCCCGCCCCGGCGGGGCTTTCTTGTTGCAGGTATTCCCCTTCCACCCGCCGAATTCTCGCACAATCGAAAACGCACTCCTATCGCAACACCGGAGGCACCCACCATGCCCACCCCCGCCCACATCCGACTCAACGCCCTGTGCCCCTATTTCACAATGTTCCCCCTCGACTTCCCCACCCACCACCTGGCCCAGGCCCGGCCGGGCGAGTGGGTGCTCGACCCCTTCTGCGGCCGGGGCACCACCAACTTCGCCGCCCGCCTCCGCGGCCTCCCCACTGTCGGCATCGACGCCAGCCCCGTGGCGGTGGCCATCGCCCGGGCGAAGCTGGTCCAGGTCACCCCCGACGAGCTGGTCGCCGAGGCGGAGCGCATCCTCGCCGGACCCGAGCCGGCCGACGTGCCGGCGGGACCCTTCTGGGACCTCGCCTTCCACCCCCGCACTCTGGCCGACCTCTGCCGGCTGCGGGAGGCGCTGCTGCGCGCCTGCGACTCCCCCGCCCGGGTCGCCCTCAGGGGACTGATCCTCGGCATCCTCCACGGCCCCCGCACCAAGCGGGCGCCTTCCTACCTTTCGAATCAGATGCCCCGCACGTACGCCACCAAGCCCGAGCCCGCCGTCCGCTTCTGGACGCGCCGGGGCATGGCGCCCCCGGCGGTGGACGTGCTGGACGTCATCGCCCGCCGGGCCCGGTACAGCTTCGCCGCCCTGCCCCCGCCGGTCCCGGGGCGCATCCTCCTGGCCGACAGCCGGGAGCCGGGCGCCATCCCCGCCGTGGACGGCGGGTACCGCTGGGTGGTCACCTCGCCGCCCTACTTCGGCATGCGCTCCTACCAGTCCGACCAGTGGCTCCGGCTCTGGTTCCTGGGGGGCGAGCCCACCGTCCGCTACATCCACGAGGGGCAGGTGAGCCACCTGCAGGGCGAGTACCAGCGGGACCTGGCGGCCGTCTGGCGGAGCGTCGCCGCCCGCTGCCGTCCGGGGGCTCGGCTGGTCGTCCGTTTCGGCTGCCTCCCCACCCTGCCCTGCGACCCCCGCCAGGTGATGGCGGAGACCCTGGCGCTCTCCGGCGCGCCCTGGCGCATCGTGGCGGTCACGGGCGCCGGCGTACCGCCGCGTCACCGCCGCCAGGCGGCCCAGTTCGAGCAGACCCGCCCGGCCATCGAGGAGATCGACCTCGTGGCCCTACTGGAGGAGTGAGACCGTGCTGCACCCGGACGCGCTCCCCGGTCTGAAGGAGCAGATCATCCGCCGCGCTGAGGCCGACCGCGCCCTCCTGGACGACCTGCGCCGGGAGGTGCGGCAGCTGGCCGGCCACGTGCGGGTGGTGCGGCCGCGCTCCTCCACCGCCATCTCGCTGGTGGCCAGCGACGGCGGCAACAACAAGCTCGTCTTCGACCCCTTCTACGTGCAGGTGGTCCGGGTGGTGGACTCCTACGGCAAGGAGCTGCTGGTGGACGTGGTCTCGCCCACCACCGACCCCGACTCCCTGCTGGAGCGCCACTTCACCCCGTCCGGTGAGCCCCGCACCGCCCTCGGCCGGCTGATGGCCGACCTCGGGGCGCGCAGTCTTTCCGAGCTCAGCCACATGATCCCCGACGGCCGGCGCGTGCGTGAACGGCCCGAGACGGTGAGCCCCTCCTGGGTGCAGGTCTACCGCGACCTCTGCGAGTGGGCGGTGCTCTACGAGCGCATCTGCTACCAGACCTTCGCCACCGACACCCTCATCGTGCGGGACGGCCTGCTCCGCTCCAAGATCTTCCGCGGCGAGCGCTTCATCCGCATGCGGGAGCGGATGGAGGTGGCCATCGAGCGGGTCTGGCGGGAGGACCGCCGCCGCATCTACCTGGTGGGTATCGCCAAGCACAGCCAGGTGCTCACTCGCTACGGCCTGGCCATGGCCATCGAGGAGATCTTCCCCAGCGGCGACGCCCGCTACGTACCCGTGCCCCGGGAGATGGAGCTGAAGGCCTACAAGTGGCAGGAATGGGCCCGGGGCGCCGAGACCGAGGAGGGGGAGGCCCCCAAGTTCGTGGCGGGCGACATGTTCTTCGTCCGGTTCGGGCCGCACTCTGGCGACCCGATCTGGGCGGTGGATATCTTCTCGGCGCAGCGGGACCGGACCGACGAGATCCTCGGCCACCTGCTCGCCGACGCCCGCGACGGCTTCCCCATCCCCTACTATCCGCTCTGCCTCCAGCGGGCGCACGAGCACGCGCAGCTGGCCGACTTCGACTGGCAGATCCTGCAGGACCAGGTCCTGGAGGCCATACGCAGGCTGCTCCCCGACGGGAAGCAGCCCCTGCTGGACGCCTACCGGCTCCGGGCCGACGTGACGGGGGAGAGATACGGATGACGCTGTTTCCGCGTGACCAGGTGGTGGGCATCTTCCGCGGCTTCAGCCAGGGCGGCCTGGAGTTCCACGCCGACCTGGTGCTGCCCTACCGGAGCGAGTTCCAGTCCATCCCCATGCACGGCCAGTTCCTCCTCGTGCAGCTGGAGGACCAGAACGAGGCCGTGCTGGGGCGCATCACCTCCATGTCGGCCGACGGGCGGCTCGCCCAGGGCCAGGGGGAGGATTACGGCCTCCGGGTGGTGGCCGGCGAGCGGGAGATCCCTGAGGAGCTGCGGGAGCAGTACCTGAAGTACCGGGTGAACATCCGGGTGCTGGGGGTGCTCCGCGAGACCGGCGGCAAGATCGTCTTCGCCCCGTCCCACCGGCGCCTGCCCCACCTGGGCAGCCGGGTGGCCTTCCTGTCGCCGGACCTCCTCCGGGAGGTGGCGGGCCACAACATGCCCGGGGCCGAGCTGGGCTACTTCGCCCTGGGCGAGTTCATCTACGCCGGCGGCGACCCGCGCCTCAGGCCCCTGGACTGGATGCGGGTGGTGGAGCCGACGGTGGTGCCGCGCTTTCCCATCCACCAGCTGGTCTCCCGTCGCACCTTCGTCTTCGCCCGGGCGGGCTTCGGCAAGTCGAACCTGAACAAGCTGCTCTTCGCCGGCCTCTACGAGGAGACGCCCACCGTGACCAAGCGGGGCGGCCGGCAGGTGCCGGTGGGCACCGTCATCTTCGACCCCGACGGCGAGTACTTCTGGCCCGACGACAAGAACCGCCCCGGCCTCTGCGACGTGCCCCACTTGCAGGACCGCATCGTGGTCTTCACCAACCGGGAAGCCCCGAGCCCGTTCTACGCTTCCTTCGTGGCCGGGGGTATCAAGCTGGACATCCGACGGCTGCGGCCGGCCGATGTGATCTCCATCGCCCTCTCGCCCGAGAAGCAGGACCAGCAGAACGTTCGCAAGCTGAAGGGGCTTAACGATGCCGCCTGGGCGCAGTTGGTGGACGCGATTGACGAGGACGGCAACTTCACCGACCTGGATTTGGTGAAGAACTTGCTCGGCCTCGAGGAAGGGCAGGAAGCCGAAGCGCTGGCCGCCCGGGCCAACATGACCACCATCGTGAAGATGCTGCACGACCGGTCCAGCCAGATGCTGGACATGCTCCTCACGGCCTTGAAGCGCGGCTGTATCTGCGTGGTGGACGTGTCGCAGCTCCGGGGCCACTCCGCCCTGGTGCTCTCGGGGCTGATTCTGAACCACATCTTCCAGCACAACCAGGAGCAGTTCACCCGGGCGGAACCCGACACCATCCCCACCATTGCCATCATCGAGGAGGCCCAGTCGGTGCTCGGCCCCAGCGGCGGCGCCAGTGCAGAACCCTACATCGCCTGGGTAAAGGAGGGGCGCAAGTACGACCTGGGCGCGGTGATGATCACCCAGCAGCCGGGCTCCATCGCCACCGAGATCCTGAGCCAGGGCGACAACTGGTTCGTCTTCCACCTCATCTCCGCCGCTGATCTGGTGGCCCTGAAGAAGGCCAACAGCCATTTCAGCGACGACCTGCTCGCCTCGCTTCTCAACGAGCCCATTCCCGGCCACTGCGTCTTCTGGAGCAGCAGCGGCGGCAAGCCCTACCCGGTGCCGGTGCGGGTCTTCAGCTTCGAGGAGCGGTATCAGGTCCTGGATCCGGACGGGACCCGGGGGCCGGTGCAGACCTTTGCCCAGGAGCTGCGGGTCACCTATGCCGCCGTCCTCCGGCCCGGTGCGGAGGCGGCCGCGGCGCGGGCGGCAAGCGTGACAGGCAGAGGGGGTGATGCCGCTGGACCGGAAGCCGGGGAGTCTTCGGCAGACAGCCTGAGGGAGCCGCTGGCCCGCGCTTTCGTCCAGGTGCGCGCCGATGAAGAACTCATGGAACAGTTGCGTACAACTGGGGTGCCCTGGGGGGTCCTTGCTGGGAAGATCAAGGAGCACCTCCCCGTCGAGTGGAATGACCGGGACGACCGGGCCTATCATAACGTGCAAACGTTTCTAACGGAGACCTTTGGGCCGAAGAACAAGAACTGGAAGACGGAGAAGCGGTTGACGAAGGACGGCACCCGCAAGGTGACTTGGGTCGTCGTCTCAGGCCGGGCGGGTTCCGATGCCGCTGACCGCTAGTCGCAGTGTCCCGGCTCCATCCCCCGAGCACGCGGCATCTGTGCATAGGGAGGAAGCCCGGTAGCGCACCCGACCGGCGCCAAGCGAAAACTCCGGCACACGGGGGTCGGCAGGTCCCCGGAGGACCGTAGGTGTAGGGGAGCGGGGTGTTGCGGGTCGCGGGCCGGAGCAGCTGCCTGCGCAGTCGGGCGGACGGCAAGGCAAGGATTTGGTGAGCGCTGGCGTCTGTGACAGCATGGTGTCACAGGGGGCGACTATCCTGTAGGGGGGTGAGGTAAGACACCGGTCGCCCTGAGGGTGACTGCCGTGTGAGCACGAATGGATCAGGGCAGGAGGAATTGACGGACGGTCGATGTTCGCGGCGTTGTGCGCGGCTTGCCGGTCCGGCTGTGCGTGACGATGCTTTACGCTTATCTCAAGAGGTAATGTTCTCCAACACGGTGAATCGATTTTAATGAGCCGTCATTCAAAACTGGCAAGAGTTCGGGCCCTTGCGGACAGGGGGATGGGAGATGACCGTACTCGAAGGTACGCAACTGGTCCGAGAAATGAAAGTATTACTCGAAAAGCTTCAGGCGCTGGACGCGCTCGATCCCGCTTGGCAGGACTTGGAGCAGGTGATGCTGGACCTCCAGGCCTTGACGCGGGAGAAGGCCGAGCAGAGGGCCGAGTGGCAGCGCACGACGAACGTGGCCAAGTACCTGTCCGAGTTTGCCGCGGTTTTTGCCGACGACCTGAGCTTCCACGAGATTGAATGGCCAGAGCCGTGGTCGGCGGCGGTTGCGGTGTACATGCCCGGCCGTGACCAGGCGAATCAGGTGCGCGCGCTACTGGAAGGGCTCGGCAGCCTGTTCCAGGAGCACCGGGCCCTGCGTGAGCGGCAGGCGGCCGCGGCCACCGGCAAGGAGTTGCGCACCATTCGGGAGAGGCTCGTCACGGTAGAGTCTGGCATCGCGGAGTCAAGTGAGCAGGTGTTGACCCTTCTCAGTGCGGCCCGGATCGAGGTCAGCGCACTTCGGGAAGAACCTGCGCCCGGGGCCGCCGGCCCGGAGGCCGCACCGGAGCAGGAGGCCGGGCCCGAATCGGAGGCGACGACGGGGCCCGAGCCTGAGGCCGCACCGGATAAGGCGGTCTCCCGCGGGGAGGCGGCGCCGGAGCCGGCGACCGAACCGGAAGTGGGTCCCGAGCACCCGGCCGAGTCCGGTTCGGAGCCGTCCCATGAGAACGAAGCAGTGACCGGGTTGGGTGTTGCGGCCGAACACGCGGAGCCGGATAAACCCGAGGCAGCGCCGGGGACCGAACCGGATGAAGGGGGCGGCTCTGCAGCCGCGGATCTCCCGGCGGTGGGTGCACGGCTCGGGCACAGGGCGGAAAGTGAACCGGCGGCTCCTGATTCGCAACGGTGGCTATGGAACTGCATTGAGGCTGGCGACCTCGCCACGGCCTACTGGCTGGCCCACGGCAGTGCTGACGTGCCATCCTGGCTGCTGAAGGCGTGCCTCCTTGCCCGCCACGTCCGGGTTTCCGGCGACGACGCAAGCAGTTCGCTGGCCGCGATCATTTTCGAGCACGCCGACCCCGTTGCGGAGGCCCAGTCAGTCGGGCTCACTCGCACGCAGGCTGAGCTTCTGACGGCCGTCGCGTCCATAGGCCCCGCCCTGAAGGCGCCTGAGACCGGGGCGCTGGGCTGGCTCCAGGACTCGTCTTCGCTGGCCCGGTATGTTCCCTTCCTCAAGCCCGTCCTCGATTTCGCTACTTGCGGCATCGCCCTGGGGCCGGAGGCGATTGCCGAAGGGCGGTCGCAGGAGCAGCGGCGCGCCGAACTGAGCCGGCTCCGGCAGGAGGCTGAGGAGTGGCTCACACAGCAGCGCGGTGCACGGTTGACGTACGCCCTGGCTACAGATGCCCTCCACGCGATGGTGAGCGCAGACCACCTGCTGGGCCGAGCTGTGAACGCAGTCGTGAATGATGACCGGAAGGCGTACGGTCTGGTCAGGCGAGTGCTGGATGAGTACCTGTCCAGTCAGGACACCATGGACTGGCTGATCGCCGAAACGGTAAGGGACCTGCGGGGACCGTCGGCGCCGCACATCGTCGGGAAACCGCTGGAGACGATCTTCTCGCGGCTGCATGGGATCCGGGACGTGCTCTCGGCCTGGTCGGACTTGGTGCGTGAGCCCGAACTGGAGCAGAAAGGCTGGCGTGAGTCGCAGATCGCCGCGTTTCGTGAAGCCTTCCGGAGCGTCTGGAACGAGTGCCAGTCGGGGCCGCCTGCCTCCCTGATGGCGGAGCCGAAGACCGCGTGCCTCGCCCGCCTCCTCTGGGCAGAGGCCGGCGCGTTGGCACGCACGGTGATCCTTCCCGGTCCCGGCGAACAGCTCGGCGAGGCGGCGCAGGTGCCGCTGTCGGCGCTGCTCCGCCGTCCGCTTTTGCTGCTGGTGCCCTCCCCGGTCACGTCCCAGGGAGGCGTCCCCGATAAGCTGGACGACCGGCAGGTCCAGGCGCTTGCAAGCGTGCTCAGCGAGCGGGTCACGATGCGGGAAGCCCTCGAGCGCCAGGTACAGGCGCGGGACTTCCTGGCGGCCCGCCTCCTGCTGGAGGAGGAGGAACTGGCCGGAGACGCCCAGTTGCGTGCCCGGGTGGAGCAACAGTTCCTGGAGACGGTCGGGCTTCTGAGGGAGCGGGTGGAGAACCTGCGGCGGGACCTGGAGTTGAGCACGGTCCTGCACGTGGTGACTGACGCTGAGCGGGCGGACTTTGAGGGCCGCCTTCTCTCGGTGGAATCGCAGCTCGACGAGAACCAGCGCTGTTCTGAACTGTTCGGGGAGTGCGACCGGGTCGAACAGGAACTCAACCACCTGCGCGAGGTGCGCATCAACGCCCTCCGGGAGCGGATCGACGAACTGAGCAAGGACATCGAACGGGCTGAGGGACAGACCAGGGAGGCCGCCGAACGCTACCGGAGCAGCGCGGTGGAGGCGTTGGACCGGGGCGACCTGGCCCTGGCCGACGAGTACATGTCGCTGGTGGAACGGACCCTGCAGTTCGGGTACGAGGACGAGGAGGACGTTCACCTCAGCAAGCTCCCGCCCGACAGGTTCGACCGGTTCCGCAACGCCATCGAGGGCCTGACGCAGAAGCTGGAGGAAGACGACCGCGGCCGGCGGACCCGCGTGCGAGATCAGCTTGCGGCGGCCAAGGGGATCCCGGGCGTGCTGGACCAGACCAACGTGCCGGGCGCCCGGAAGGTGGAGATCGCTGAGGCGCTCGACGGCTTCCGCCACTTCAAGGCGGGACCTTCCCCGAAGCTGGACAGGGAGCACGAGAAGTATGTGAAAGACATCATGACCTACCTCGGCTTCCAGCGCCCGTCAGAGGTGGCGCGCAGGGCGATGGCCCCCTCGTACTGGCATTACGAGGTTCACACGACCGATGCGGGTGCCTCGCCTCTGCCCCACTTCGGATCACAGCGCAACGGCATTTACGACGTGCTCTTCGTCTGGGAGCGGCCCAACGCCGAACGACTGGGCCAGATTGTGCAGGAGACCCACACGATGACGCGTTGCCCCATCATCCTGTTCCTCGGGCGGCTCTCGTTCAAGCAGCGGGAAGAATGGGGGGCGTACTGCAAGAAGCACGAGCTGACCGTCCTCCTGGTGGATGAGACCTTGCTCTACTGGCTGGCCGGGATCCGGGAAAACCGCCTCCGCCACGCCGTCGCGTACTCGCTGCCCTGGGGTTACGCGAACCCCTACACCCCGGTGGCGGGCGGCCTGGTGCCTCCCGAGATGTTCGTCGGGCGCAAGTCGATCATCCGCGAGCTGGCTGATCCTCGAGGCAGCGTGATCATCTATGGCGGCAGGCAGCTGGGCAAGTCGGCCATCCTCCGGGCAATTGAACGGGATTACCACCGGCCGGAACGCAAGCAGTTCGTCTACTACGACGACATCCGCAACCTGGGGAAGGTGCAGGACACCTCGGAGGTCTGGCGCCAGCTCCGGGCCTGGGCGGTCGCCCAGAAACTGGTCGACTCGAAGGTGCTGGACCGGCGCGAGAACCTTTCGGCCGAGTTGATCAAGTACTTCGAGAAAAACCCCGAGGCCCGGGTACTGGTGTTGTTGGACGAGGCGGACAGCTTCCTCGAAGCCGATGCCAAGCAACAGTTTGACGAACTCCACGAGCTCAAGAAGCTGATGGATCAGACTGACCGCCGGTTCAAGGTGGTCTTCTCAGGCCTGCACAGCGTCCAGCGTTACTGTGCCATACCGAACCACCCGTTCGCGCATCTGAACCCGATCGGGATCGGCCCCCTGGAGCCAGCCGACGCCCGGACGCTGATTGTCGAGCCGATGCAGATGCTGGGGTTCGTGTTCTCGGAGGAGAGCGAGCGGGCCATCTACCGCATCTTCGCCATCACCAACTACCACCCGGCCCTCATCCAGCACATCTGCGGCGAGCTGGTCCGCAACCGTCGGTCGTTCCGGCCGCCGTACCGGATCACCGTCAAGATGATCGAGGACCTAGCCCGCCAGCCCAGTGTGCGCCAGTTCATCAGCGAGCGGTTCGTCTGGACGGTCGGCCTGGACCCGAGGTACGAGGGGCTCGTCTACAGCATGATCCTGGAGCAGTCCGGCGACCGCGACGGCTTCCGCCGGCACTTCACCGTCAGGGAAGCCCTGGAACTGGCGCGGTCCTGGTGGCCCAAGGGTTTCGACCGCATGACCACCGAAGAGGCCGCCTCGCTCCTCCGGGAACTGGTCGGCCTGGGCGTGCTGGTCAAGCTGGACTCCGGCACCTTCCGCCTGCGCAATGCCAATGTGGTACGAATGCTCGGCTCGCAGACCGAGATCCTGGAGCGCATGGCGCAGTTGGCCGAGTCCGAGCCGAAACAGGAGTTCGACCCGCGCAAGGTGCGCATGAAGCTGCCCGATGGACGCGAAGCGTGGAGCCCGCTCACCCTGGAGCAGGAGGCGGAGCTGGGCAAGTGGCAGACCGGCGTGCATCTGGTGTTCTGTTCAGACGCCCAGGGGCGCCGCCGCCTGGTAGAGGCGCTGGAGCGGGTCGTGCGCGGCCCGGCCGGTGCTCAGGCCGAGGGCGCGGTGCTCACCCCACCGCCGGAGTGCCTCTCCATCAACGGGTTCCGGGCGTTCCTCGACAGCAACCTCAGTCGCGCCAAGAGCGGGCGGTACATCATCCACATAACGGCGACCCACCTTTTCCACTGCGCCGACTCTCCGCGAGACACCCTCGCACAGATCAGGTCGCTGCTCGATCGCCGGCGGTCGCGGCAGAGAACCCTGCACTGCGTGGTCTCGTTTAACGCCGAGGAGACGGCTCGCTGGTGCCGGGACCGGTCCCTAATCGACGTGGAGGCGGCGCAGACCAGCGTGGCGGTGTGTTCCCCGTGGCCGCGAGAAATGATCCGTCACTGCCTCGAGCACCACGGGATGATCGTCAACCAGGCGGTCATCGACGAGGTGACGGCGGCCACCGGCGGCTGGCCGATACTGGTCGAAGAGATGATGCGCCGCCTGCCGGAAGGGAGTCTCGAGAACGTTGATCCCCGGCCGGTCTGCCGGAGCCTCCGGAGCGAGCTGGAGCAGCAGGTTGAGCTGGCGCGGCAGTTTATGGAGGACGTGGGCGTAGACCACGTCGCACTGGGCCGGGACATCTGCCGAATGGTGGTGGCACTGGAGCCAGGCGACTATGGCGAGATCACGGCCGACCTGATTCCGGGCTCGCCCCCCGAGGCGGCAGTGGCCCGCGACGTCCTCATCCTGCAGCGGCTGGGGGTGCTCAGGCGGGAAGGCGAGCGGGTTGTGTGTGACCCGGTGGTCAGGGTGGCCATGGGCCTATGACAAGTGCGGTCCTCAGCGACTTGACGAGCTTCACGGCCGCTGCCAGAGACGTGGTCGACGACCTTCGCCAGGGCTGCTCCGTCGTGTGGCTCTTCCCGAGTCCTGAAATGCGTGATCAGATGGAGCTGCTGGTTCGCCACGAGTGCGCCCGCTGGGAAATGAGGGCGGTGGACTTCAGCCTGGGCAGCCTGGACGCGCAGCCACGGCCGCTGGCATCCTTGCTGGCGGATTGGCTGGACCTGGAGCCGCCCCGCGCCGGCTGCATCTGGACGCCGGAACTCCTGGTTGACGCAGAGGGCACCCCGGATGTGTTGATTCTGTGCGACCTGGAGCAACTCCCGGAGCAGGAACAGGCGCGGTGGCTCGACTTCATGGTGCAGTGGAGCCACGCGGCAGGGGCCATGGGCGCTTCGAAGGCGCTGCTGGTGCCGGTGGCCTCCAAGCTCTGCCGTCCGGTGTCACCCGAGGTTCGGCTCAGGGTGCGGCGATTCTGGCGTTGGGCATCCCAGTTGGAGCTCCAGACTCTCGCACGGGAACAGGCCGGACCTGATCTGGACAGCCGGGTCTGGAACGAGTATGTGTACGCGTCTGTGGCGGCGGGCGACCCGCTCCTGCTGGACTGGCTCCTCGACAAGCCCGACCTGGACGGGGAGGAGCTGTGGGAGCACCTGGTTGCCTACGGGGAGATGCGGGGCTGGACCAGCAGGGCGCTGATGGATCGGCGGGCGGCGCAACTCTGCGACCTGCCCCACGCCGCCCGCCTGCGGGAGTACGCCGATGTGCCGGCAGACTTCGAGCCACTATGGCAAGTCGGGGCGCTCACACATACGGTCGAGTACGGCCTTGAGCTGCAGTCTGCTGCCGCGGCTATGTTGGGCCGCAGGGACGTGATCGAGCACCGGGTCTGGCGCGGCCAGGTGCAGGCCCTGATGCCGGTGCTGGACGCTCTGCGCCAGTCGCTCTGCCATTACCTGACCCGATACCACGGCCCCGGCTGGGTGAACCTTGCCGATCCGCAGAACAGCTACGAGATCAGCGGGACGCCCGACCAGCCCCTGAGCGAGTTCAACCACATGAGTCGGGTACTTCGCAGCCCCGCCCTTCGCATCCCACAGCACATGGAAGTATCTGCCATGGTGCAGGAGTTGCGCCACTACCGAAACTGCCTGGCGCACTATACCCCGATCAGCCGCTCCGACGTCGCCCGCCTGTTCCGTGTGGTCCAGCAACTGGAGCGGTTGCGCTGACACAGCACCGCAGTTATACGAATCGTAAGGCGTGCTGCCAAACATACCCGACCAGTATTACAGGTATGGTGAGGAACGACATATCCTGCCTCGACCAGCACGGGACGACACTAGTTTCCGCTCGCACCGGTCCTGGCTACATGGAAGAGCGCGACCGAAACGGCATTGTCATCGCCGCCGGGCTGGCTGCGCGCTACGGGGAGCGCTTCGTTCCCTGGAGCTTCGCACCCGATGCCTACCGGCTGGTGGCCAGAAGTCCTAGTGGGAAGCCCCTCTCGCCGCAGGACCGGGAGGCCCTGATGGCCGTCACGGGGCCCATGGCGCCTACGGCCCGGGCCGTTGCCGCGGGCGGGGTGACAGCCTACCAGGAGCAGTTGGTGGACAGGTTACTGGAGGATGTGCTGGGGTAAGCGCGCCTGATGGCTCCGGCTATGGCGGCGACGCCCCTGCGGCCTCGTCCCCGTCCCGTCGCACCAGGCCTTGTGCCTCCCACCTTCTACCGTGACGCACGTGGGGCTGCCCCGCTGTTCGACCAGTAGGCCCGTTGCGACTAGATGTCCGCTATCTTGAGGAGGTACTCCTCTTGCAACTCGACAGACTCCAGGCAATCCAGACCGTGCTGTGGGCCTACGAGACGCTCACGGACACGCTGCTAAGCGCCGCACCTACCTCCGGGCTGTCTCACGTGCTGGCCCTGGAACTGCACGCGCTCCACGGCGGCCCCGAGGACCTCCGCCGGCCCCCGCAGACGACGCTGCATTCGGCAGAGGAAGCGTTGATCGACTGGCTCAACCGGCTGCAGTCCGTGGTGGCGAGCGCCAGGGACCAGGTCCGGGCAGGTGAAGTGGATGAAACCCTGCACACGCTGGACAGCGTCTCCGCTGCGCTGGTCACGTACAGCGCCGCCCGCCGGATGCGGCTGGATATGCTCGGGGAGTGGGCCCGGCTGGCAGATGGCGGCGACGTGACCGCCGACTGCTGGCCGGCCCAGAGGCACCGACGGGTGTACACGAGCAGCGCAGATCTGCCCCGCTTCGAGTTCAGCTGGATTGAGGACTGGCTCCTGGCCGGCCGCAACCCGCTCACGGCGCTGGACGTGAAGCTCCTCGTAGCGCTGGGTGTGACGCATATCCTCGATCTGCGCGAAGAAAAGGAATGGACCCCGCCGAAGTTCGGGGCCGAGGCGCTGGATGCCATCGCCAGCATGGGGCTGAAGCGGCTGCACTTGCCCGTCCGCGATGGGTTCTCCCCCAGCCCCGAGCAGTTCGAAGCAGCCTGTGATTTCCTGGCGTCGGTCGAACATGGTCGGGGAGAACGGGTCTACGTTCACTGCCGGGGTGGCATGGAGCGCACTGCTTGTGTTCTGACAGCGTATGTGGCCCGGCGGAGCGGTGAGCCCTGGCAGGCCGTGCTGGCGCAGCTCCAGCGCCGGCGCCCGAAGTTCCGCCTGTGGCCTGACCAGGAGCGCGGACTGCGGGAATGGACCGGTGGGGGATCGAGCGACCGCCACGGCCACCGTTGACCATGCGCAACGGAGGGATGGTGGTAGCACCGGCGCGTGCTGCGGACCGCACACCGGCGGTCACCCGGTGGCGCGTGCCCGCTGTCCGTGAGGCCCCGGCGTGAATCTGCCCCGCCCGGCGGGGCCTGGCGGCCAGCGTGGGGATCAGCCCCACCTGGCCTTACTTCGCGTCCAAACGGATGCAAGACCGGACAACAACGTGGTGAAGTTCTGCGTCAGAAAGGTAGCTGCATTTATGCGTAAGGGAGGGAAGTTCGCGTGATCACGACTTGGGCACGGCGGACGGTGGCGGTCGTGTTGGCATCCGTCCTGACGCTGTCCGGCATCGCGCCTGTCGCCGCGGCCGAGGAGACCGCGGCCGCGCAGGTGCAGGCCCTGGAGGAGCGGGTTGCGCAGCTCGAAGCGCGGCTCCGTGAGGCTGAGGCGACCATCGACAGGCTCCTGCAGGAGGTCGGAGCGGTGACCGCAGCGCAGCTGCCCGTGAACGCCGTCTACAACCAGGTCCGCCCGTCGGTGGTGGGTCTCCTGGTGCAGGCGGCCGACCAGTGGGGGCGGGCGGCGTACCGCAGGGGCACCGGCGTCGTCGCCTTCAAGGATCCCGGTGGCTCCGGCGTGCAGGTGCTGACCAACCGGCACGTGGTGGAAGGCGCTACCGTCATCCTGGTCCTCTTCGACGACGGGCGGGTGCTGGAGGGGCAGCTCTGGGCCTACGACGTCGACCTGGACTGGGCCACGGTGCTCGTCAGGGGCGATAACCTCCCTGAGCCGGTTCGTTGGGGCGATTCCACCAAGCTCAGCATCGGCGATCCCGTGGTGGTGATCGGCAACCCCCTCGGGTACCGCAACTCCGTCTCCGTGGGCATCGTCAGCGGGCTCGGGCGGTCCATCAGCAACAGCGGCTACTCGTTCATCCAGACCGACGCGGCCGTCAACCCCGGAAACAGCGGTGGCCCCCTCCTCAACCGGAACGGCGAGATGGTGGGGCTGGTGACCACCAAGGTCGCCGACGTGGAGGTGGAGGGGCTGTCGTTCGCCATCTCCACGGAAGCGTTGCTCCAGGCCCTGGCGATCAACAAGCGGGAGTCGCAGTCCCGGGCGTACTTCGGGGTCGTGGTCGCGGAGAGCCTCGCCGCCACTGAGGGTGCGAACGCCGATGCCGGGCTGACCGTGGTGGCCCTGGATCCCATCGGACCACCGGCCAGCGCGGGGGTTCGGGTGGGCGACGAGATTGTGGCCATCAACGGCCAGCCTGTGCGGACCCTGGCTGACATGCGCCGCCTGGTGGACACCCTGATCCCCTGGCAGGGCCGCTTCACGGTGACGTTCCGCCGCGGATCGCGGCGCATCGAGGGCGGGGAAGTCGTGTACGGCGTGGCCGCCACGCAGACCAAACCGGTCCGCCGGTTCATGAGCCGGGACCTGTACGACTGGGAAGGGGCTTTCTGATCCGTGGCGCGCCCCCGGAAAAAGGGCACAGGGGCGGTGCGCCCCTGGAGAGACCGCCTGCGAGGGCGACTGGGGCACGGGACCGTGCCCCCGGGCAGTGCGCCCGGCTGCGCCCGGGGGCGGTGCCCGTCCAAAGTCCGTGCCGTGTGTGCGCACGGCGGCAGCCGGGGCCGCAGGGCCGGATGGGTCGCACCGCCCACCTGCCAGGCTCGCGTGCCTGTCTGCCCGAGGCGGTGGCCCAGCGATTGGCGGAGGCCTACCTCCCATAATCGCGTTCCTGCCCGCCCGAGGCGGTGGCCCAGCGACTGGCGGAGGCCTACCTCCCATGATCGCGTGCCTGTCCACTTACAGGATTCTGGGGAGGAAATGGTGAACTCTGTGGCGAGGTCGTCAGGGACCGAGCAGCCGCCCGGGCGGCTGCTCGGTCCGGACTCGGCGACCGGGAGACCGCATCGCCCTGCCGGCCCGCAGGGGCCGCCCTTCCGGTCGGGGCGCAGGGGTTCGGTGGCGGCTCCTCCACGCGAGCAGGAGGGCTTCTCATGGAGCAGCTGCGTTTCGATCTCGAAGACGAACGCTCGCCGTTTGCCGCCATCGCCGCACTGGGCGGGAGAGTCGAGGCCGAGGCGTGTATCCCCTGGCTCCGCAGGCACGACCTGATGGAAGAGGGCGAAGGTCAGCGTGCGGAGGAGGGGCGCGGGTCCGTCCTGACCGTGCGGGCGCAGAAGCGCCGTGCAGACGAGCTCAGGCGCATCAAGCAGCAGCGAACCCAACGCGGTGTCTACGACCCATACCGGGAGCAGGTCTGGTCCGAGTACCAGGACCCCTCCGGGGCGCTGGCGGCCCTGGACCTGAATCGCCCGCCCGTCGACGCGATCGCCTTCTACCATCCCTTCCACCTGGAGCCGGCGGAGGAGTGGGGGATCTACATCCGGGTGGACGGGCTCCTCGGCTACGTTCGCGACCTGGCCGGCCTCCTGAAGGGCAGGGTGTTCGCCTTCTCGCCGGACAGCCTGCTGGCGTTTGCGCTGTCTGAGGTCTTTCACCACGAGTTCTTCCACCATCTCGAAGAGTGTGCGGCGACGACGATCGAGATGCTTTCGTCCGCCCAGGGGGAGGTCAGGAGGATCTACTGGGACTACCGCAACCACCATTACGAAAGGGAACTGGGTCCGCACCCCCACAAGCCGCTGGCGGAGGCCCTTGCAAACGCCTACGCCTACAACTCGTTTTCGTTCTACCAGCGGGCCAGGCTCAGTTTCCGCGTGGTGCAGGTGCGCATGTATCAGGCCATCATGCGCCAGTGCTGGCGGTCCGAACCCCCGGGGTACTGCCACGCCAACCACTACACCGGCGCCAAATACGTCTCAGGTGCGGCGCAGCTGCTGGCCATGATGCTCCGGAGACGGACCATGGCTCCCGAGGCCCTTTCGCTCCTGGCCAAGTGCGTGTTCTTGCACGGGCACAGCGCGTTCGCGCACAAGGCCCGGGTGCCCACCTACTTCGTGGGCTCCCGGGCGGCCCTGGAGACCTTCGCCGAGCTGGTGCCGGCGCCGGTGGAGACCTGTACAAACCTCTTTGCGCTGCAGCTCGAGGAGACGGCCGCACTCGACCTCTACCTGGCGCAGCGAAGGGTTCAGGAGGGGCAGGCTGCGAACCCGTGAGGCTCTTCCGGTGATCGAAGCTTCGCCGGCCACGGCCTGCGCGAGGCTTCGTCGCTTGCAGCCAGTCGCCGGGGCGCCGCGGGAACGGCTGGACGAGATTGTCGACTGCGAGGCGAAGCGTCGGCCCTTGTCGGGAATTGATAGGACTCTTCCGATGAAGGTGACAAGCGTATTTGTGACGAATATACCCTGTGTTCAGCATAGTGAGAAAGGAGTTGTGAACCGAGTGCGTCGTTTCCTGGTTTGGCTGCTGACGCTGTCCATGCTGCTGGTTCCCGCGCTGGCTGGGGCGGAGACCTCGATCCGCCTGGTCGTGGACGGCGTGGAGGTCCAGACCGACGTGCCCCCCGTGCTGGAGGCGGGCAGAGTCCTGGTTCCGGTGCGTGCGGTGGCCGAGGCGCTGGGCTTCGAGGTGGCGTGGGATCAGGCCACCCGGACCGCCACCCTCACCAAGGGTGACAAGGTGATCGCACTGACTGCTGACAAGGCCGAGGCGCTGGTGAACGGCGAGGTAATCACCCTCGACGTGCCCGCGACCATCCGTTCTGACCGCATGCTGGTTCCGGTCCGCTTCGTCGCCGAGCAGATCGGTCTGAACGTCGATTGGGACCAGGAGACCAAGACGGTATCGGTCGCGTCGGCGCCGGCAGCCGAGTCCGAGGAGTCCGCTCCGGCGGAGGAGCCGGCGATCGATCCGGAGATTGCCGCGCTGCTGGAGCAGGCGGAGCAGGCCGCTCCGCAGCGGGTCACCGGCGAGTTCGCGGTGACGGTTGAGGCTCAGGACAAGAGCGTGGACTATACCGTGAGCGTGGAGGGATACCGGAGCGGACCTGACGAGGCGCTCCTCTACACCACGTTCAAGACGCTCGAAGCTGATCAGAAGATCGCCGTGGCCTTCTACAAGGGGCAGGTCTGGACGCAGACTCCGACCGGTGAGTGGGTCGCCAGCCCGTTGGGCGAGAAGTTCATCCCGAATGACCTCTTCGACGATCCGGGCACCCTGGTCCGCCTGTCGTACAGGGATCTCCTGAAGCTGGTGGGCGCCCAGTTCACGCTCTCGCAGCAGGCCTACGAGGACACCGAGATGAAGGTGCTGACGGTGAGCGCGGACGTGGTCGGGATGGCCACGCTGCTGCCGGTCGAGGTGACGGGCGAGTCCGAGGAGCAGGCCAACGGCCGCATCGAGATCGTGTACTGGTTCAACGCCGACAACAGCATTCACCATGCTGACCTTCTCATGGAGGTGAGCACCGAGCTCGCGGTGCCGGCCAAGATGACCGTGAAGGGCACCCTGTTCTTCGAGCCGTGGGACCAGCCGGTCCCGTGGCCGGCTGAGGTCGTCGCATCCGCCGAGGGCGGCGAGGCTTCTGAGGGCAGCGAGGCTGGCGAGGGTGCCTCTGAGGGCACCGAGGCCGGCGACGCGGCCGAGGGTAGCGAGGTCGGCGACGGCAGCGAGGCCGGTGAGGGTACCGAGGGCAGCGAGTCCGGCGAGTCGGGCGACGCCTCCGAGGGCGGTGAGTCCGGCGAGTCGGGTGACGCCTCCGAGGACGGCGAGTCCGGTGAGTCGGGCGACGCCTCCGAGGGTGGTCAGTCCGGCGACGGTGCCGGCGAGAAGGAGTCCGGCGAGGAGTCCGAGGGCAACGAGTAGCCTGCTTTACGCAGGTGGGGCCGTCCGGAGCAGCCTGATCTGCTCGGGACGGCCCCCTCGCATTGGTTTTCGCCCTGACGAAGCTACGGCCCAGCGGACCCGTCGACATTCACTGCGAACAGAGACTACGCGCCGGGGCGAGGGGACCTGCGGTGCGCCCCGGGGATGGGCTGAGGAGGCAGCCGTGCGCGGGCGGCAACGGCCGTCGCACGAGGAGGGCGGCTCCGGAGTGTTCCCGTGGAATGTGTCCGCCCTGCAGGTCAGGCCGCTCACGTGTTGAACTGTAACACCATGCTCTTCACCAGGAGGCTCCGGCGCATGCGCAGAGACCAACCCGATTCGCTCCCCCGCAAGGTGCTCTCCCTGGCCGCGGCGCGCGCAGACCATCTGGCTCACACGCTGGGCCCGAAGCTGCGGGAGTATCTGCAGGAAGATACGGTCGCCGAAGACGTGGCGTGGGGCCTGACGCGCTGCTTTCCCATCGAACTCTTCGACGAACTGGAGCCCGAGGTTCAGGAGCTCGCGACGGACTGGCTGGCCTTCGAGTTCGTTACCCACGCGGGCGATACCCTGGCGCAGCGTTTTGCCTTGAACGAGGCGCGGCTCTCCCCGGACGAGCGGGACACCCTCATCGACTGGAACGACGGGGCCGTCCCGGGCTTCTTCCGGGTGGACGCGGTCTCCGGCCGGGAGGCGAGGCTCACCCGCCTTCCCGACGATGCGTCCTTGGTGGCCCGGACGCTGGGCGCCACGGTCCGGCCGGGGAACCTGGTGATGAGCTGGCTCCTGCCCACGCGGCCGGTCTATCATCTCGGCATCCACGCGGTGGTGCTCGACGGGGATTGGACGGACGGGTTCCGGCACGTCCTCACGGTGGAGATGGACCTGCTCCGCCGGCAGCGGCCCGGCGCGACCTGGGACGAGTTGTATCGAACCTCGTGGCCGCGCATCATCTGGTATCTCCTGTTCCTGGCGAACGGCGAGGAAGCCCTGCGCATTCAGGCGCCCCCGGGCCCGGCGGTCCTGTGGGACGGCCGGTGGGTCGAGGGGGCCCCCGAGTGGTGGGAGCAGGCCGCCTACTGGGTCCGCACCTACGTGCAGCAGTATGCGCGCATCCCGGAGGAACCGGCGGCCGGAGCGGAACGGCTCTGGTGGGACGCAGCGCTGGCCCTCAGGCCGAAGCAGGCCCGGCCGGAAAGCTGGGCGGCCGGCGTGATCTACGCCTTCCGGCGGTTCGTCCTGGGCGATGGCACGGTCACCCAGGCGGAAGTGGCGGACCAGTGCGGCGTTCCGGTGTCCGCGGTGGGAAACCGCAGCCGGCAGGTGGTGAAGGCCCTGGCGGTGCAGCCCTTCGACCCCCGCTACGTGGACCTGCTGGCGCCTGACGTGCGCGTGCTGTGGGAGATGCACTGCCTGGCTTCGGTGGGCTCGGCTGGGCCGCTCACAGAGGCAGACGTGTTCAAGATGAGTCCGGAAAGCCTGCTCGCCCTTCACCGCATGCTGCGGGAGATGAGCCGCTACTTGCGGGACTGATCCTCGTTCCCCTCACCCGCCGGCTGAGTTGCCGGCGGGGTTTCAGTTTTCCGAGTCCCGGGGGCCGGCGGGGTGGCCCGGCGCGCGCCTGGCCCTGTCAGAGGTTGCGGGCGGTGCCGTCCGGCGCCGCGCTCTCCCAAACCGTACGGTGGAAGGCGTAGAACCGGTCCATGTACGTCTTCAGGAGGCACAGGGCGATCTCTTCCCAGAGCCGCACGTTGCCGAAGTTGTGGAATTCCAGCTCCTCCGCGGGGATGAGCAGCCGGTACCAGGAGGGGTCGTCCAGCACGGCCTGGATCGCCGGGGGGGCCACCATGAGGTTCTGGTAGCCACGCTCGGCCTTGTAGCGCTCCAGCTCGAAGTAGAGCCGGTCGCGGCTCAGGAACGCCAGGTGCTCCGGGCCCAGGTGGGCGACGTGGGGCCTTTCTTCCGCCTCGCCGCCGGCGAGCCCGCGCGACTTCATGGCCCGGATCTGCGGGTAGAGGTTGAACTCCACAGGGCGCTGCCGGAGCTGCTCCCGGAACCGGTTCGGGGCGTCCCCGGGGCCGGCGAGCACGAGCCTGGGGCCGAACCGCCGGAAGGCGTCGGCCCGCGCCGCCAGCCCCATCGCCACGGAGCCCGCGGGCGGCGGTTCCGGCCGATCGGGCCGGAGGCCGCCCTCGCCTCTGTCGAGCCCTTCCTCGGCCAGGAACTCCCGGAACTGCGCCATGTAGTCGGCGCGGATGCCGAAGATGCTGAGCGTCTCCAGGATGTCGAGGTGCCGGGGAACGGCGACCCCCTCGGGAAGCGGGGCGTGGGCGCTGCGCTTCAGGGAGTCGCCGTAACCCCGGAGGCGCACGCCCCGGCCGAAGAGCTGGATGACCTGCGCCCCCTCTGAACGGCCCACGTTCAGCAGCCCCATGGTGCTCACCCGCCAGCTGTTCCAGCCCTCGGTGAACTTCCGGGCCCCGATGAGCACGTGGATGCTGGAGTCCGGCGTGTTGATGGCGTGGAAGAGCGAGCCGGTGAAGAGGGCCTCGGACACGTCCAGGCCGTGTTCCGCACAGAGCCGGCACAGCCTGGCCGGGTCGCCCACGTGGATCAGGCCGAACGGCGGGTTCTCGCCCACCCGCAGGGCGATCTCCCCGGCGGCGCTCCGCAGGTTCTCCAGCCGCAGCGCTCCGCTGCCGGGGGCGTGGAAGAGCAGGGCGAGCGTCTCCCCGTAGAGCGCCTCCGGCGAGAGGCCCGTCTCATCCAGGTAGCCGAACCGGCCCTTGCACAGGTTGCGTCCATCCGCCGCCACCAGGCCCTCTTCCAGCAGGCGGCGGATCCGTGCGGCGCTGCCGCGGGCGTCCGTCAGGTACCGCTCCAGGAAGAGGAGGATCTCCACGATATCCGTGGCCTCCCGCGTGGAGAGCCCCCGGGTCACGCTGCTGCCCACGTACACCCAGAGGGGATTTTCGATGTGGAAGGGACTGAACTCCGCCCTCCGGTCCCGGAAGAGCCGCAGCTTCTGAAAGAAGTCCAGCAGCCCGGCCGTGAGGTAGAGGTCCAGCTGCGTCCGCTCCGTGGCCGAGTCGAGGTTGAAGATCAGGTACTCCTTGCCGAAGCCGTCCGCGTAGAAGTGGCGGTAGGAGTAGTCGAAGAGGATGCTCCGGGCATAGAGCTCGGTGAGCGGCCGGCTGTCCTTCACGGCCTGTCCGAACGTGGCCGAGTACTCGAAGGAGAAGCCCTGCTCGCAGAGGCGGTTCCGGTACTGCATCCAGGCTCCCTGGTCGCCGCTGCTCGCGCCGCGGTGCCCCTCGTCCACCAGCACCAGGTTGTGGCCCTCGAACGCATCCACGGCGATGGTCTTCTCGCCCGGCTCCTCCCTGAGCTTGTGGATGTCGAGGACCTGCACCGGGGCTCGCCGGAAGAGGGTGACCCGGTCCGGGTCCACCAACTCGGCGGCGATGCCGGAGGCCGCAAACTCCCGCAGGTGCTGCCGGCTCAGCCCTTCGTTGGGCGTGAGCAGGATGACGCGGCTCAGTTCGTGCCGGCGCCCGTGGCGCTGCAGGTAGTGCCAGTACTGCAGGATGTTCATGTGCATGAGCAGCGTCTTGCCGCTGCCCGTGGCCATCCAGAACGCAAGCTTGTTCAGCTGTGGCCCGGGCTCCGCTGCCTCGTCGAAGGGGGGCAGCCGGTCGGCCGGCGCCCTGCCCTCGTTGTAGGCGGCGATCTGCCGGTTGAGGGCGGAGCGCAGCCCCCCGGGATCGGTGAAGTAGCGGTCCAGGTAGATCTCGGTGAAGAGCAGGGCGAGGTACTGGAAGTACTTCCACCGGACCGGCGCCAGCCCCCGGCGCAGGCGGGCCTCGTTCAGCCGGGCGGTGTGCCGGGCGATGTTCTGGTCGTATTGGAGGAGCAGGTCGTCGGGCAAGTCGGGCCGGTGCGGAAACCGGCCGGTGAGCACATGGTGGAAGTGGTGGACGTTGCTCTCGTCCTGCCCCTCCAGGTCGGGGCTGCGCAGGGGGAGAGCCAGCTCGTCGAACCTCTGCACGCCGAAGAGGGAGAGGAGCCACTGGTACAGGATGAGCTTCTGCGCAAAGGGGACCTGCCCGGCCTCGGGGGCCCGCGGCTGGCCCGGGCGGCGCGCAGGCGCCCCGGCGGTCACCTTGTGCGTGTGTGCGCGTGATGCTCCCGTCTCGACGGCCATCAGACGCCCTCCGTTTCGGCGAACATGAGGCGGTGGAACTCCTCCTCGATGAGGCGTACCGCAGAAGCGGTCCCGGCTCCCGGCAGGCTGCCGAGGGTGTGGCTGCCGTTTACGTAGACGAGGTCCCACCCGGGGCTCTGCCGCCGCCGGTCCAACCACCGCCCCAGCACCAGATCGTCCCGCTCGGGATCGCCCGTCAGCCGCCGCCAGATCATCAGGGCGCGCCGCCCGTCGGGGGTGACGCCCTCCACGGACCGGAACCACCAGGGGCCCTGGGGGTCCGGCAGGATGTCGCCGTCCAGGACGAGCCGCCCGTCGGCCTCACGGCGGAACGCGGCCCGGAAGCGTTCGGGGGCGCACATGCGCGTGACCGAGAGGCCGAGGAGCCAGTTGAAGGTCTCCATCAGGTCGACGGGTACCGCCCGGGTCTCTTCGCAGCCCGGTCGCCTCACCTTCAGGCGGTAGGCGGTGGGATCGGCGAAGGCCTCGACGCCCAGCAGGGACGCACGGCTTTCCACGTCCAGCATGTAGCGGAGCAGGTACTCGTCCCGCACGGCGGGGTTCTCCCGGGCGAGCCGCGCGAGCAGCTCCTCCTGCGTCGGGGTGCGGCGGAGTTCCAGGTTGTTCAGGGCGTCCTCGTAGGACTCCAGGCGCATCACCTTCACGACCCGTGGCCCCCGCCGGACCTCCTCGGGGGTGGGCAGGCGGACGGGCCGTCCGTCCCGCCAGTCCGGCGCGAAGACCGCCTTCTTGATGCGGGGCACCAGCAGCGCGTCGAAGCACTGGCCTGCCTCCACCAGGATGAACCGCCGCCGGGCGTCCTCGGCCCGGTTCAGGCGGATGACCGCCTGCCCGGTGGTGCCGGAGCCGGCGAAGAAGTCCAGCACCCACGCGTCCGACCGGGACTGGGCGACGAACACCTCGACGAGCGCCACCGGCTTCGGATAGTCGATGCCCCCGGCGGAGCCGAACAGCTGGGCCAGATCCCGGCTGCCCGCGGCGGTGGTGATGTCGGTGATCACGTCCTTCAGCACGGTGGCGGCGAAGTGTCGGACCTTCGTGTAGATCCGCACGCCCTCGGCGGTCTGCACGAACTCGAGTTCGGCGATGTCCCGGGCGATCTTCTCCTTGCTCCAGCGCCAGGCGTGGTAGCGGTGTCGCCCGTCGTTGTTGCGCCGCGGGGGGATCTTCACGAAGCCGGGGTAGTCGACGTCCTCGTCGACCGCCGAGAAGCGGACCTCGCCGGTTTCGAAGTTGTAGTGGATGTTGAAGACCAGGTTCGGCCGGGTCTCTTCATTGAACTTCGAGTTGGTGTTGTGGAGCTCGTTCTTGGTCACGTAGGGGCCGAGCGTGTCGCACTTCGTGTCGTAGTCGAGGCCCCTGTACGCGCTGGGCATCAGCTCCTTGAGCCGCCCGACGGGCGCGGTGAAGACGCCGGCGTCCGGCCCGCCGAACGCCAGGACGTACTCGTGGGTCCCGGCGGCGCCCCGGCCGGCGATCTGGCGCCCCTTGAGGTTGTTCACCCAGACGAAGGTGTTCAGGTACCCTTCGGGGCCGAAGAGCATCTCCCCCAGACACTTCAGCCGCTCCACCTCGTTGTCGTCGATGCTGATGAAGAGGGTGCCGTCGGGGGCCAGCAGCTCCCTGGCCAGGGCCAGGCGGTCGGCCATCATGGTGAGCCAGGTGGAGTGGCGGTAGCGGTCCTTGTAGGCGAACCCGTCGTTGCCAGTGTTGTACGGCGGGTCGATGTACACGAAGCCGATCTGCTGCCGAAAGCGGGTCTGCAGAAGGTCGAGGGCGTGGTAGTTGTCCGCCTGGATGAGGATGGCGTCGGTGAGCTCATCCAGGTCCCCGAGGGCCTCCAGCAGCCGGCCCTTGAATTCCTCGCTGAAGTGGCGGGTGTCCACGGGGAGGGAGGGGTGCGCCAGGAGGAACTCGAGCGCGCGGTCCCTGGCGGAGGGGTGGCCTGGGGGCTCGCCGGGTGCGACGCCTGCTACGACGTCCGCCGGTTGCCCCGATGGCCCGCCGCCGACGTCGCCGGTCCGGTGCCCCAACTGCTCGCCGGGGCCGTCATCGGTCTGGTCTCCCCATTGCACGCCGGACCTCTCGCCTGCTCGTCGTCCCGGCTGCCGGTCAGGCCCGTGCTCCGTCCGCGGCTCCCACAGGAACCCGAGGCGGTGCCACTCGGCCCACTGTTCTGCGTTGGCGGCGATCTCGGCCAGGAGGCGCGAGCGGATGTCCTCATCACCAAGAGCGAGGATGGCGGCCAGCGTGACGCAGTACTGCGTGTCCACCACGAACTTCTTCTTCCGCCACAGTTTCTTCTGGAAGTCTTCGATCTGGGCGAGGAAGTCAATGATCTTCAAGGCGATCTGGCGGATGACCTTGATCTTCCCGAGGTGCTGCTCCACAAGGGGGGCCGCCCCGTCCACGAGGTTGTCCACCTGCAGGACCTCGTTCTTGAGGTAGAAGTCCAGCTCCCGCCGGAGGAAGCCGCCCAGGTCCTTGTGGATGAAGTAGTCGAAGGTGTTGCGTGCCGTGTAGCGCCGGAGGTGCGCCTCCAGCCGCGTGTAGCCGGCCGGCCGCCCATCGGCCAGGACGTGTTCCCGGCCCAGCTCCTGAATCCAGGGGGACAGGGCCGGGTCTTCCACGCCCAGCACCCGCGCCACGGCGATGGCGATCAGTTCCTTCTGCGACGGGGGCTTCGGCCGCCCCTCTCCCGCCGGCCAGTCGGCGGTGGTGGCCGGCCGGTACTCGAACCGGATGACCAGCTCCCCGTCCTCCTCGGCGATGAAGTCCCGGGCCGCCAGCACGAAGGCCCGGTCCTCCGCCGCCTTCACGTTCCCGTGCTCGCCCTCGGCGGCATTCACCAGGGTGAAGTGCACCCGCATGGGATGGGCCTCGTCGTCGGGGCGGAGCCGGAAGGCGTAATCCCGCAGGTACTCGCCGGTCTTGATGTAGTGCTGGTCGCTGTTTACCCAGTGCAGCCGGACCTCCTCGCCCTCGTAGGGCAGGGCGTAGACGCCCTCCCTGTAGACGCGCCGTGGGAGGAAGTCTCCCTCAGAGTAGTAGCGGCTGAAGAAGCGGTAGAGCTGGTCGTAGACTTCCGCCTCCAGCGCAGCCCGGTCGGGGATGCTGCTCCGCAGGTTCGTCGGATGACCCGCGTGGTCTGCCGCCGGTGCTGTCGCCCGGGCCGCCTCGACCCCTTGCTGCCGGGGTTCCGCCCGGCCTGCAACGCAAGACTGGCTGAGCGCCTCCCGGACCAGGGGCGGCAGGCGCCGCTCCAGGAAGTCTCTGATCTCGTCCGCCCGGGCGCGCAGGATGCGGTAGATTCCGAAGTCCAGGTCGGGTTGGTTGAGTTGAAAGAGCTCCAGGAGGAGCGCTTTCAGCCGATCGTACTTCTCTTCCATGCCCTACTCCTCCGGTGGCGTTGTCGGCCCCATCCAACCTGACTCCAGTCTACCACGCCGCACCGCCATGAAAAGCAGAACCGGCCCGACCTGGCAGGCCGCATCCTGTACGTGCCGGAGGTCATGGATGAGATCGATCTGAAACGGGTCTACAGTTACAACTTCCGCTTCGTGGAACTGCACAACGGGCTGCCGGTGGAGGGGCGGCAGATGTACGTCGAAGTGAGCGCCCGCACCGGCCAGGTCAGTTACTACTACACGTACTCGGAGGATGTGTCGAACGAGGAGTTCCCGGCGGCGGAGGGCGTGATCAGCGTCGACCAGGCCGTGGAGGCCCACCTGGACGCCATCGGGCTCCGGCCCGCCTGGGTTCGCCTCTGGAACTGGGACAACGGCCAGCGGAAGCCGCCGCAGCTGCTCTGGTCCTCCGACAACCGGCTGCCGCTCACGGCCATTGACGCGTTCACCGGTGCACCCCTTGATTGGCAGGGGCGGGACCTGATCGCAGCGACCCGCCGCCCCACCGACATCGCCGGGCATTTCGCTGAGCGGGAGATTGAGCTGCTCTGGAGCCGTGGGGTGCTGGACCTGGACGACGGCAAGACGAGGTGGCGGCAAGGCCTACCTACGAAGGACGGGCCAGTCGGCGGCCGAGGCGACGTAGACGCGCAACCGCCCCGGTGACACGGCTGTGTAACCGGGGCGGTCTCGGTGTGGCCTAGTACAGCACGATCAGTCCCATGGCGGCCACCATGTAGACTGAGGCGAACTTGAAGAGCCGGAAGTTCATCGCCACCGACGGGCGGATCATGGCGTTGGCCGCCAGGCCCACCAGCACGGCGCCCAGGCAGGCGGCCGCACCCAGCAGGCCGAAGGGCAGCGAGAGCAGCCAGGTCACCGCCAGCATCGTGAGGGCGGCCAGCAGGGTCGATCCGCCGATCACCTTCTGCGTGACCACCGGGCCGTAGACGTTCGGGAAGACCGGCACGCCCGCCCGGGCGTAGTCCTCGGCGTACTTGATGCTGAAGGTCATGATGTGCGTGGGGATCCAGAAGAGAACCGCCAGGGCGAGCAGGACCCCGACCAGGTCGACCCGTCCCAGGGCGAGCGCCCGCCCCGCGAGGGCGGGCATGCCGCCGGAGAGGCCTCCCCAGACCACCGACCACGGGGTGCGCCGCTTGAGCCAGACGGTGTAGACCAGGGCGTCCAGCGCCCAGCCGGCCAGGACGACCAGCCCGAAGGGGAGGGCGGTGGCGAAGGCCCAGGCGAGGCCGCCGAGGCTCAGGGCCACCCCCAGTACGGCGGCGGGGCCTGGTGACAGGCGGCCCGCGGCCAGCGGGCGGTTTTGGGTCCGGGCCATCTGCCGGTCGATGTCCCGGTCGTAGACCATGTTGAGAACAGTCGATCCGCTGATGGCGAGGAAGAGCCCTCCCACCAGCGGCAGCCAGCCGCCGCCGCGCGCGGCGGGGTCAGCCACGCTGGCGTAGCCGGCGATGCCCGTGAAGAGCAGGAGCGCGGTCTGTCGTGGTTTGATCAGCGACCAGAGATCGCGCAGGTGCTGCATCGTGGCTGCCACCTCCGGGGTTGGTTTTGGGTCACCGCACGCAGCGGAAGCCGATGCTGGGGCTGGTGTGCTCAGGCTCCACGCTGTTCCGGCTCCAGGTGCGCAGGTCGTAGGCGTAGCTCGACTTGCTGCCGCCCCGGAGGTAGCGGTAGTGGATGCCCTCGTAGATGTCGGCCGTCCACTCCGAGACGTTGCCGGCCATGTCGTAGAGGCCGTAGGGGCTTACGGCGTTCACCGTCTGGAAGTCGCCGTAGCGGCTGCCGTTGTAGAAGCCCACCGGCGTGGTGTCGCTGTACCCTTCGGCCGTCTCGAAGGGGTCGCCGCTGTGGTAGTAGTTGGCGTGCTGCGGCGTGATCTCGTCGCCCCACGGGTAGGCGCGCTGCTCCGTCCCCTTGGCCGCCTTCTCCCATTCGGCCTCGGTCGGCAGCCGTCCGCCGACGGCCGCGCAGTACGCCGCCGCGCCGAACCAGGTCACCATGGTGGCGGGGTGGTTCTCGTAGCCCTCCACCACGGCGAAGCCGTCGCCGTCCGCCACGATGCGGTCCGCCGGATCACCCAGGACGTACACCGGGTAGTCGCCCGGCGGGTACTCCTTCTCGTGCTTGCCCCCGTGGTAGGTGTCGCCGGCATAGGAGACGAGGATCAGGTCGCCCTCACGCCGCAGCGTGCCGGCGGCGAGGGCCTCCTCCAGGAAGTCCGCAAACTGGGCGTTGGTGACGGGCGTGACCATGATCTCGAACTCGTCTACCATCGTTTCCACCCCGTCCCGGCCCATGGGGAAGGTCCCGGCGGGAACCGTGACCCACGTTTCGGGATCGGCCCCGGCTCCGGTCGCCAGGGCGAGGCCGGACGGTGCAGCGGGCGCGGACCCGCAGCCGCTGAGAAGGGTGGAGAGGACGAGGAGCGCAGTGAGGGCCGTGGTCGTCTGGCGCCAGCGCCCGCCGGGCCGGAAGAGGTCGACCAGCAGCCAGACCAGGAAGATCGCCAGAATCACCAGCATGAGGCCAAGGCCGAAGTCGATGGCGAGCATGGTTCCGTTCACCACCGGCTGCTGGTGGTACTCGCTGACGAAGAGCCGCTTCAGGCTGAAGATCGTGGCGCCGGCGAAGGCCACGTCGGAGCCGACGAGGGTGAGCCAGCCGAACCACTGCCGCGCCTTCCCCTTCAGCCCGATCAGGTCGGCGAAGTAGAAGAGGATGATGGTGGCCGTGAGCGCCGACAGCACGTGCCAGTGGCCGGTGAGGGTGATGCGCTCCTCCCGGTGGGGCAGCACGCGGATGAGCTCGTCCAGCTTCACCGCCATGAAGATGCCCACGAAGGTGACGCAGAAGTTCATGTAGACCATCTGCCAGAGCGCCCCGAAGCGCAACGGGTCGTGCAGCAGCGCCCGCAGCTTCTGGCCGAAGGTGGGCCGGTCGATTCCCTGCTCGGCCAGCCGGTCGCGGGTGATGCGGCCGAAGCCGTAGATGACGAGGAAGAGCGCCGCCAGCAGGATGAAGGTGGAGCCCACGTAGATGATGGTGTGGGCTTCCTCCGTGAAGACCACCGACCAGGCGCCCACGCTGGTCACGATTGTGCCGAAGATCATGAGCGGCATGGCCAGCTTGTGGAGGGTGCCCTTGAAGTTCAGCCACCGGCCGATGAGCAGGGCGGTGGCGACGGCGATGAGCGTGAGCATGATGTGCAGGTGGCCGATGACGGACCGCTGCAGCCCGGTCTTCACCGGGTCGCGCACCACGTCTTCGGCCAGGAACGAGACGAACCCGTTGCCGAAGAAGGCCCCGGGGATCGCCCCGAACAGGGCCGAGATCAGGGTGCAGAGCGCCATGGTGAAGAAGGCGGCCCGCTCCAGGTCGACGCCGCCCCGCCTCCCGAAGGGCCAGAGGGCCACCGTCAGCAGAACCCCGGCGTAGAACAGCAGGGCCTGTCCCACCAGGAAGAGCCCGTGGAAGACCCAGTTGTGGCCGAAGTAGCCGAAGATGAGTCCGCTGAACATGGCCAGCAGGTAGCCCACCGTCGTGACGGTGTTGATATTGGCCTGCTGGTCAGGCCGCATGGGCACGCAGTTGGTGATGAGGTAGACGAGGACGGCGACCACGGCGAAGGCGATGGAATGGTACAGGGTGATGATCCGGCCCTCCCGCTCCACCGGCTCCAGCTTCATGCCCAGAAGGTCCACCACCACGTCCTTCACGCCCCACTCGGCCATGGGGCCGGAGAGCGTCATCCAGATGGCGGTGACCAGGGCGGTGAGGCCGATGGCGAGCAGGCACAGGCCGCGGGTGGAACGGAACAGGTAGTGCCAGCGACTGTGCATGGTGCCTTCCTCCTGTGGTTCCCTATCACCTACACCATACCACCCGGGACGCGCCGGAACATTGATGTGAGTCAATCAAACCGGCTGGGTTGCTTCCTCCTCCAGGGCCAGGGAGATGCGGTGCAGCCGGCAGGGGTCGAGGAGTTCGATGTGCCCGTAGCCGCTGTCCTCGATCAGCCCCTGGGCCTTGAACTCGCCCAGCACCCGCACCACGGTCTCCACCGCCAGACCGCACATCGAGGCGATCTCCCCGCGGGTGAGCGAGACGGCCGACCGGCCCTCGTTGCACTCGGTGGTGTTGAGCAGGGTGAACGCAACGACGGCCCGGGCGGGCAGCGTGGAAATCTGCTGCAGCCGCATGTAGCTGAGCCGAAGTTCCTCGGCAAAGCCCACGAGCAGGGCGCAGGCCAGGTCCGGGTTCGACCGGATCATCTGCCAGGTGGTGTCTCGGTCGACAAAGTAGACCTCCGCCCCCTGCCGTCCGGCCCGGGCGCTGAGGCAGTAGGAGGGGGCCATGCGCAGTCCGGCCAGCCCCACGGGAGAACCCGGCGGCGCCATGCGGATGATCTGCTCGCGCCCGGCGGCGTCCACGATGAACTCGTGCACGTAACCCCGGGTGACCAGCCACCAGCCGACGACGGGGTCCTCCTGGCTGAAGAGCAGCTCGCCCCGTCCCAACTCGCGGCGGGTGGCGTGGGGGCGGAGGAGGAGCAGGTGCTCGCGCAGGTCGCGCCAGCAGTAAGGCGCTCCCCGGTCCCGCACGGGGCAGTCGGCGCAGCGGTCCGGCGCCGCTGACACAGACGGCTTCTCCTCGGGCAGCAGGGCCGGGCGCTTTCCCTGAGACATGGTCATCCGACCACCTCCCTTACCTACTACTATGCCACGACACCCCTTCCGCGGGGCCATCCGCCGGAATCACCCTTTCCGGGCATTTCGCGGCCCGCACCTCTACTAGACCGAAGAGCCATGGTGCGTCTATGCTGGCCTGATCAGATAACAAAGTATCTATATTCGAGGCATTCGTGATTCAGGTCAATGATTTGCCTGTCGCACTCTGATACGTGTGAACTGACCTGGAACTACCGGGTCACGACAACGGCGCGACAAGGAGGACTGATCATGACCAAAGACCCAACCCCCCTGGTGCGCGGAGCTGCCGTCTTGTTGATGACCCTGACCACCGTGTTCCACATCATCGGGGGCATCGGTGCGGTCTGCGTCTCTTTCGGCGGACCCGACTACCGGCCGGCCGTGCCCTACATCCCGTACCAGCACATCTACCAGCCCATCACGATCGCCGTCCTGATCCTCGGTTTCGTGTTCGTCATCCTGACTTATGCCATGTTCCGCGGCGAGCCCTGGGCGGTGTGGACCGCCATCGCGCTGATGGCCGTGAGCCTCGTGATCACCTACATCCGCATGCGGTATTCGCTCATGATCCGCGGCGGCACGGCGCCCACCAACGTCCGGTTCTACATCACCATCGTGACCTTCTTGTACATGCTCGTCACGCAGGTTCCCGCCTTGCGCAAGCGGGTGGACTGGAAGCGGCCCCTGGGCAAGACCGGCTCCTACAGCACCCCTGGCGGCGTAGCCTTCATGGTGGCCGGCCTGTTCACGGCCCTCTCTCCGTGGGGCGTCGGGTCGAGCCACGTGATCGACGGCGTCAACTACGCCATGATCATGGCGAAGCCGCTGCTCGCCCTTGGCGGCACGCTCATGCTGATCGGCGCGGGCCTGCTCATCTCGGTGAAGCTGGGCCGGCCGGTGGACGAGGTTCTGCTGAACTGGGTGCGCACCCGCATCGCCCTCAGGCGGCCTGACCCGGCGACGGCGGAAGGAGGGAACCGCTAATGGGCAGCAGCGGCGGCGGTTTCCTGCAGTACATGGACTCCATGGCCATGGCCTTCGGGTTCCTGCTCTTCCTCTGGGTGCTGCACCACGCCTGCGGCCGGTACATCAAGCTGCACCATGGGGCCTTCCTGGCCGGCTCGATGGTGTCGCTGGTGGTCGTCTTCCTGGTGGGCCGCAAGGCGGAGCTGGCCCTTGACCCCTTCGTCGGCGCCATGGCGCTGCTCATGGGGGTGCTCTACGCCATGGGCTTCCTGGCGCTCATCGACGAAGCGCGGCGTATCACCCCGTACTTTGCGGCCTACAGCATGGTGGGCATTCTCGGCTACGCCCTGGCTGCCCATTACGGTGACGTCACGGCCTCGGTGTGGCAGATGCCGCTGATGTGGGCGACCCTCATCCCGAGCGGCATCGTGCTGCTGGGCGTCCCCGTCTGGCTGATGACCCGGAAAGGGTACGGGGTGCACGCCCTCTGGATGCCTCTGGGTACCATCCTGCTGTACGCGGCTTTCTACTACATGGTGGGCACCACCAACGAGACGATCTTGCTGGGCGACAACGCCGCCTCGCTGATCAACACCCTCCTGGCGGCAGGGTACTTCGGCCACCTGCTTAGCTTTGTGCTGGTGCCCGGGTGGCTGGCAGCCGACCGGCCCGCCGCGGCAGAGCAAGAGGCTTGAGGTGGAGGTTCACTGGGAAAGAGGCCGCCCCGGCGGACGGGGCGGCCCCTTTCGTGTACGCCCGGCATGGGCGTCAGCTAGTCGGTGAAAGTCCGACCCGGGTCAGGTAG
>NZ_JBFNEH010000042.1:0-32681 GCF_040797425.1 Symbiobacterium sp.
GTTCGATTACGTGGCACCCCGGACCGTCTCCGAGGCGGTGGACCTGCTCCGGCAGCATGGCTTCGATGCCAAGGTCATCGCCGGGGGACAGAGCCTGATTCCCATGATGCGCTTCCGGATGGCCCAGCCCAGGGTCCTGGTGGACATCGGCAAGATCGCAGAGCTGGACTACCTCCGGGAGGAGGATGGGTACCTCCGCATCGGGGCGCTGGTCCGGCACTCGACCATGGAGTTCTCCCCGCTGATCCGGGGGCGGTATCCGCTCCTGGCCGCAACGGCCAGGGTGGTGGCGGATCCCATCGTCCGGAACCGGGGCACCGTGGTCGGCTCGGTCGTCCACGCCGACCCGGGCGGCGACTGGGCTGCCGCCCTCATGGCAGCCCGCGCCGAGGTGGTGGTGGTCGGTCCCACCGGTCAGCGCACCATCAAGATCGACGACTTCCTGATCGACACCTTCACCACCGCCCTGGAGCCCGAGGAGCTGGCCGTGGAGGTGCGGGTGCCGATCCCCGGGCCGCGGACGGGCGGCGATTACCAGAAGATCGAGCGGAAGGTGGGCGACTTCGCCACCGCCGCGGTGGCGGTGCAGATCCAGCTGGACGAGCGCGGGATCTGCCAGAGCGCCGGCATCGGCCTCTGCGCCGTGGGGCCGATCACGCTCCGGGCGGCCGAGGCCGAGGCTGCCCTCGTGGGCAAGCCGCTCGATGAGGCTTCGATCCGCGTGGCCGCCGGGCTGGCGGCGGAGATCGCCCGGCCGGTGGCCGACCTGCGCGGGTCGGTGGAGTACAAGAAGGACATGGTGCGGGTATTGGTGGGCCGCGCGCTCCGGCGTGCGGCTGAATGGGCACGGAAAGCGCAGGCATAAAGGAGGGCGCCCAGATGGGACATCGGATCACCGTGACCGTCAACGGCCAGCGTGTGGAGGCCGAGGTGGAGCCCCGCCAGCTGCTCGTCTACTTCATCCGCGAGACCCTCGGCATGACCGGGACCCACATCGGCTGCGACACCACCAGCTGCGGGGCTTGCACCGTCCTGGTCGACGGCAAGCCGGTCAAGTCGTGCACGATGTTCGCCGTCCAGGCCGACGGGTGCGAGATCCGGACGGTGGAGGGCCTGGCACAAAGCGGCGAGATGCACCCGCTCCAGAAGGCGTTCTGGGAGTGCCACGGCCTGCAGTGCGGGTACTGCACCCCCGGGATGCTGATGACCGGCGTGGCGCTGCTGGAGCGGAATCCGGACCCCACCGAGGAGGAGATCCGCCAGGCCATCTCCGGCAACCTCTGCCGCTGCACCGGCTACCAGAACATCGTCAAGTCGATCAAGCAGGCGGCAGCCGCCATCAAGGCCGCAGCCGAGGTCAGCAGAGGCTCCGTGGCCGACTAAGGTTCGGAAGGAGGCGCAGCAGATGTCCGCGACCGCGACTGCCCATCAGGTCTTGGGCAAGCCGATCAAGCGGAAGGAAGACCCCCGGTTCCTGACCGGTCAGGGCCGCTACCTGGACGACATCGTCCTGCCCAACATGGCCTACATGGCCATCGTGCGGAGCCCGTATGCGCACGCCCGCATCCTGTCCATCAACAAGGAACCCGCCCTGGCAGTGCCGGGCGTCATCGCCGTCATCACCGGCGAGGACCTGGAGAAGCTGGGCCTGGCCTGGATACCGACCCTGAACAACGACCGGCAGATGGTCCTGGCCACCGGCCGCGTGCTCTACCAGTACCAGGAGGTGGCGGCCGTGGTGGCCGAGACCCGGGCCGCCGCCTATGACGGCGCCGCCGCCCTCGATGTGGAGTACGAGCCCCTGCCCGTGGTGGTCGATCCCCACAAGGCGCTGGAGCCGGATGCGCCGATCATCCGGGAGGACCGGGAGCAGAAGACCAATCACATCTGGCGGTGGGAGTCCGGCGATGCCGCCGCCACCGACAAGGCCTTCGCCGAGGCCGAGGTGACCATCAAGGAGAAGATCCGCTTCCAGCGGGTCCATCCGTCGCCGCTGGAGCCCTGCGGCGCGATCGCCGACTTCAACAAGACCAAGAACCACCTGACCCTCTACGTCACCTCCCAGGCGCCCCACGCTTACCGGACCCTGCTCGCCCTGGTCACCCAGCTCCCCGAGCACCAGATCCGGGTGATCTCGCCCGATGTGGGCGGCGGCTTCGGCAACAAGGTCGGCATCTACCCCGGCTACGTCGTGGCCGTGGTCGCCTCCATCCTGACCGGGCGCCCGGTCAAGTGGGTGGAGACCCGGACCGAGAACCTGGCCTCCACCGCCTTCGCCCGGGACTACCACATGACGGTGGAGATCGCGGCCACCCGCGACGGCAAGATGAAGGCGCTGCGGGTCCACACCCTGGCCGACCACGGCGCCTTCGACGCCCAGGCGGTCCCCTCCAAGTGGCCGGCCGGCCTCTTCAACATCTGCACCGGCTCCTACACCTTTGAGGCCGCGCACGTGGTGGTGGACGCGGTCTACACCAACAAGGCCCCCGGCGGCGTCGCCCACCGCTGCTCCTTCCGGGTCACCGAGGCCTCCTACCTGATCGAGCGGGCGGTGGACATCCTGGCGCAGGAGCTGAAGATGGACCCGGCGGAGCTGCGCCGGAAGAACCTGATCCCCGCCGAGGCCTTCCCGTACAAATCGCCCACCGGCTGGGTCTACGACAGCGGCAACTACCACCATACGCTCGACTACGCCCTGAACCTGATCGGCTACAAGGAGCTCCGGAAGGAGCAGGCCGAGAAGCGGGCCCGGGGCGAGCTGATGGGCATCGGCATCTCCTTCTTCACCGAGATCGTCGGCGCCGGCCCCAGCAAGCACTTCGACATCCTGGGCATCAAGATGTTCGACAGCGCCGAGATCCGGGTCCATCCCACCGGCAAGGCGATCGTCCGCCTGGGCACCCGCCATCAGGGGCAGGGGCACGAGACAACCTACGCCCAGATCGTGGCGGAGGAGCTGGGGCTGAGCCCTGACGACGTGGTGGTCGAGGAGGGCGACACCGACACGGCGCCCTACGGGCTGGGCACCTACGGCAGCCGCTCCACCCCCACCTCCGCCGCTGCGGCCGCCCTCGCCGCCCGCAAGATCCGGGAGAAGGCGCAGAAGATCGCCGCCTACCTGCTGGAGTGCGGCGAGCACGACGTGGTCTGGGAGGACGGCAGGTTCCGGGTGAAGGGCGCTCCCGATCAGAGCGTCACCATGCAGCAGGTCGCCTTCGCCGCCTACACCAACGTGCCGCCCGGCATGGAGCCCGGCCTGGAGGCCACCTACTACTACGATCCGCCCAACCTGACCTTCCCCTACGGCTGCTATATCGCCGTGGTCGACATCGACAAGGGGATCGGCGAGGTGAAGGTCCGCCGCTTCCTGGCCGTGGACGACTGCGGCACCGTCATCAACCCGATGATCGTGGAAGGCCAGGTCCACGGCGGCCTGACGCAAGGCTTCGCCATGGCCTTCATGCAGGACATCGTCTTCGACGAGAACGGCAACAACCTGGTCACCAACTTCATGGAATACCTCCTTCCCACTGCGGTGGAGACCCCCCGCTGGGAGACCGCCCGCACGTGCACGCCGTCGCCCCACCACCCGCTGGGAGCCAAAGGCGTGGGCGAGTCGCCCAACGTGGGCTCGCCGGCCGCCTTCGTCAACGCCGTGGTCGACGCCCTCTCCCACCTGGGGGTCCGGCACATCGACATGCCGATCACCCGGGAGAAGGTCTGGCGGATCCTGCGGAACGCCGGCACCACCGAATAGACGTGAGGGGGGCCGGCGGCACTCCCGCCGGGCCCCCTTCCCCATGCTTCTCCCCGAAGCAGCAGGATGATCCCAGGGAGGTTATTGCAAAGATGAAACTGCAGTACAGCGGCACCGAAGCGATCCGGGCGCCCAAGGAGCAGGTGCGCCAGTTCGTCCTCGACCCGAACCAGGTGGGTTACTGCCTGCCCGATCTGCAGGAGCTGCAGGTCGTCGACCAGACCCACTTCACCGCGGTGGTGAAGGTCGGCGTGGGCCCCGTGCGCGGCAGGTTCAAGCTCGACGTGGAGCTGGTGCCGAACGGCGACGCCGCCAGCATCAACCTGAAGGGGTCCGGCATGGGCAGCGGCATGGCCATGTCCAGCGAGGTGACCCTGGAGGAGACCGCCGAGGGCACCATCCTGCACTGGAAGGCCGACGCCAGCGTCAGCGGTCCCCTGGCCTCGGTGGGCGGCCGCCTGCTGGAGGGCCAGGCCAAGAAGACCATCGAGCAGATGTTCGCCTCGATCCGCAGCCGCCTGGAGGCCGCAGCCGACTAGACGTGGGAGTGATGGAGCCGTGCGGGATTTGCATCCCGTTTTCGGGATCGACCGCCTGAAGCACCTGGCCAATGAGCTGGATCGGGCCGGGCGGCCTTACGCCATCGCCACCGTCGTCCGGCGGCGGCCGCCCGTCTCGGCCCAGGTGGGCGACAAGGCTCTGATCACCGCCGACGGCCAGCTCTTCGGCTGGGTAGGTGGAAGCTGCTCCCAGTCGGTGGTCCGGCGGGAGGCGGTGGCGGCCATCCGGGCCGGGAAGCCCCGGCTGCTGGGGCTGCCGGGGGTTGTGGCCGCGCTGGCCGAACGCGACCCGGGGGTGACCACCGTGCCGATGACCTGCCCCAGCGGCGGCCAGGTAGAGATCTATATCGAGCCGCACCTGCAGCGGCCCCGTCTGGTGGCGGTGGGCGGCACCCCGGTCGTGCGGGCCCTGGGCCTCCTCGCCCCGGTGGTGGGCTTCGACGTCACGCTGGTGACCGAGAAGGACGAGGACCTGGACCTGCCGGTGGAGTGGGCCCGCCGGATGCGGCTCGACGAGTTTGCGGCGGCCGAGCTGCCCGGCACCACCTTCTTCGTGGTCGCCTCGGCCGTCCACTACGACGAGGAGGCCTTGCTGCGGGCCCTGCAGACGGGCTCCCCCTATATCGCCCTGGTGGCCAGCCGCCGCCGGTCCCGGGCGGTGATGGAGGTACTCCGGGCCCACGGCTGCCCGGAGGAGCAGCTGGCCCGCATCCGGACGCCTGCGGGGTTTGACATCAAGGCCGCCACCCAGGAGGAGATCGCCCTCTCGGTGCTGACGGAGATCGTGGCCCACTACCGGCAGGGCACGGCAACCGTCGGCGCTGCAGCCCCGGGAGCGGCCGGCGGCGGCGACGACCTCTCCCTACCGGTGGCTACCCCGGCCCTGGCCCGGGACCCGGTCTGCGGCATGGAGGTGGAGATCGCCAGGGACCGCCACACAGCGGAGTACGGGGGTCAGACCTACTACTTCTGCTGCCCGCACTGCCGCCTCCACTTCCTGAAGAACCCCGAGCAATACCTGGCCGAGGCGACGCCATGAATTTTGAAGTGACGAGCGTGCAACAGCTTCAGGAGCAACTGGCCCGGGTCCGTTACCTGGCGGACGACGGCCTGGCCACCGCCCTCTTCCTCGCCGCCCGCCTGCCCCAGCCGCTGCTGCTGGAGGGGGTGTCGGGCGTCGGCAAGTCCGAGCTGGCCCGGGCCCTCTCCGAGGCGCTGGGCCTGCCGTTCGTGCGGCTGCAGTGCTACGAGGGGCTCGACAGCCGGGAGGCGCTCTACGACTGGAACTACCTGCGCCAGCTGCTGGAGCTGCGCAGGGCCGAGGGGAGCGGACAGGGCGCCGGAGCCGAACTCAACCTCTTCTCCAGCCAGTTCCTGAGCCCCGGGCCCCTGCTCAGGGCCCTGCAGCTCAGCGAGGAGCGGCCGGCCGTCCTGCTGATCGACGAGCTGGACCGGGCCGACGAGGCGTTCGAGGCCTTCCTGCTCGAGTTCCTGGCCGACTTCGCCATCACCATCCCGGAGCTGGGCACGATCCGGCCCGGGGTGCCGCCGATCGTGCTGATCACCTCCAACCGGATCCGGGAGCTCCACGATGCCCTGAAGCGGCGCTGCCTCTACCACTGGGTCGCCTATCCCAGCCTGGAGCAGGAGCTGGCGATCGTGCGGCTCCGGGCGCCGGAGGTCCCGCCTGAGCTGGCCCGGGCGGTGGTGGAAGCGGTCCGCTGGCTGCGCAGCCTCGACCTGCAGAAGCAACCCGGCATCGCCGAGGCGCTGGCCTGGGCCCGGGCGATCCGGGCGCTGGGCCACGAGGCGCTGACTCCGGCCGTGGCCGAGCAGACCCTCGGGGTGGTGGTCAAGAACCGTGACGATGTGGAACGGGTCCGCAGCACGGCGTTTTCCGGTCTGGCGCGCTGACCTGCACGCGATCGGCGAAAGCTGCGTCCGGTTCGGGCGGCTGCTCAGAAGCCGGGGGATCCCCGTCACCGCCGAGCAGGTGGTGCGCTGGCGAAAGGCCCTCCACCTCCTCCGGTGCGACCACCCGGGCGACCTCTACTGGTCCGCGCGGGTGACGCTGGTGACCCGCCCCGAACACCTGGCGGTCTTCGACGAGCTCTTCCGCCGGTTCTGGCTCACCCTCGACCACGCGGCGCTGGACCCGGCCAGCGCTCCCTGGGCGCAGCCGGATCCCGCGGCCGCGCCCGACCGGCCCGAAGGCCCCGGGCCCCGGCCTGAGAAGGACGAACCTGCGCCCGAGACGGCCCCGCTCCCCGCCGCCCCGGCGCCGCCACAAGCCGGCGGGCGGGAGGACGCCGCCCGGCGGCTCCTCCACTGGCGGGCTCCCCGGGCGGCGGACCCGGCCGACCCTGCGGCGCCCGGTGCGTGGGAGCCGGCCCCGGGGCGATACAGCCCTGCGGAGATCCTCCGCTCCGGCCACGAACAGATCCTGGCGCCCGCTGACCGGGCCGCCCTGCGGGCGCTCCTGGCCGATCCGGCCTGGACGGCCCCCCGCCTCCGGTCCCGCCGCTGGGCGCCGGACCGGGTCGGCCGCCGGATCGACCTGCGCCGCACCCTGGCCGGGGCGGCCCGGACCGGCGGGGAACCGGTCCGCCTGGCGCACCGGAACCGGCGGCGCCGCTGGCGCCGGTGGGTCTTCCTCTGCGACATCTCCGGCTCCATGGGGCCGTACCTGCGGGATGCGCTGCTGGTGCTCCAGGCCGTGGTGACCCGGCGGCCGCGCAGCGAAGCCTTCCTCTTCGGCACCCGCCTCACCCGCATCACGCCCCTTCTCCGCCGGTCGACGCCCGGTCGCTTCGACCACCTGCTGCCGGCGGTGCAGGACTGGCAGGGCGGGACCCGCCTGGGCCAGGCCCTGCAGACCTTCCGCCGGGAGTACGCCCGCCGGGGGATGGGCCACGGGGCGGTGATCGTCATCCTCTCCGACGGGCTCGACCAGGGCGAGGCGGGTCTGGTGGCGCAGGCGATGGCCGCCTTGCGGCGGCTGGCCTGGCGGGTGATCTGGGTGAACCCGCTGAAGCGGTCGCCGCGGTACCGGCCGGAAGCCCGGGCGATGGTGGAAGCGATGCCTTACGTGGACGAACTGCTGGGAGGTCACGACCTCGCCAGCCTGGCCAAGGTGCTCGCCCGGCTGGCGCAACTGGAGTGAGGCGAGATGCGCGACGTTCTCAACCAACTGGAAGCGTGGCTGGCAGAGGGACGGCAGATCGCGGTGGCCACCCTCGTCCAGGTCCACAAGTCGGCGCCGCGGCAGCCCGGCGCCGTCATGGCCGTGAGCGACAGAGGCGAAGTGGTCGGTTCCGTCTCCGGCGGCTGTGTGGAGTCCGCCCTCTACGAGGAGGCGACGGCCGTCCTCGGCGGGGCGCCGCCCCGCCTCCTCACCTACGGGATTGCCGACGACCAGGCCTTCGAGGTCGGCCTCACCTGCGGCGGGACGATCCGGGTCTTCGTCGAGCGGGCCGACTGGGCCCCCGACCTGCTGCCCCGCCTGGCGGAGGCGATCCGGGCAGAGCGGCCCGCCGCCCTCGTCACCGTCACCGCCGGACCCTGCCTCGGGGCGAAGCTGCTGGTGACGGCTGAGGAGTCCCATGGCACCACCGGCAGCCCGGACCTCGACCAGGCCCTGATCGCCGAGGCGCGGGCGATGCTGACCATGGGCCGGACGGGAGACCGGCAGTTCGGCGCCGCCGGTGAGGCCCGGGGCGCCGAGGTCTCCGCCTTCATCGAGTCCTTCAGCCCCCCGCCCCGGATGTTCGTCTTCGGCGCCATCGACTTCGCCTCCGCCGTGGTCCGGATCGGCAAGTTCCTGGGATACAAGGTGATCCTGTGCGATGCCCGGCCCGTCTTCGCCACCCGGGCACGGTTCCCCGAGGCGGACGAGGTGGTGGTCCGCTGGCCGCACGAGTTCCTGGAGGAGGCCGAGGTCGGGCCCCGGGATGCGATCTGCGTCCTCACCCACGACAGCAAGTTCGACGTGCCGGTCCTGCTGGCGGCGCTGAAGACCCCGGCGGCCTACATCGGGGCCATGGGCAGCCGCGCCACCCACGAGCGGCGGTACCGGGAGCTGCTGGAGGCTGGGGCCAGCCCGGAGGAGCTGAAGCGGATCTCCAGCCCCATCGGCCTCGACATCGGGGGGCGGACGCCCGAGGAGACCGCCGTCTCCATCGCCGCCGAGATCATCGCCCTCCGCTACGGCCGTCCGGGCGGGCGGCTGGCGGACCGGCCCGGTCCCATCCACCTGGATCAGGCGCCCGTCACCTGACCGGGCGCCTTGCCTCTTTGAGACCGTTTACGGTATGATGAATGAAGTGGCCTGACTTGTCATATACGGGAGAGGATTCACACTGCAACGGCGATCGTGGAGCGGGGTGACGGCGGTGGATCTCCGGAGCCGGGTCGAGCGCCTGTCCAGCCTGCTGGAACTCAGCTCCCTCCTCAACTCGCAGCTGGAGCTTGGTCCGCTGCTGCAGACGGTGGTCGACGCGGCGCGCGAGTTTTGCCGGGCGCGCCTGGGCGGCCTGCTCCTACTGGCCGAAGATGACCCCACCCAGTACAGCGACCCCTGGGTCTCGGGCTGGTCGATGCCTCCCCGCCACTATCCGATGGGCGAAGGGGTCTACAACCTCCCCCTCCGGACCGGGAAGCCGGTCCGCATCGACCACGTGCCGGATCATCCCGAATCGGTGGGGACGCCGAACGGCCATCCGCCGATCGGCCCCTTCCTGGGGGTTCCCCTCACCATCAAGGGGAAGCCGATCGGCATCCTCTTCGTGGCCAACTTCCCCGGCGGGCGGACCTTCACCGACGAGGACGAGGAGCTGCTGGTGGCCTTTGCCGCCCACGCTGCGGTCGCCACCCAGAACGCCCGGCTCTACCGCAAGGTGGAGGAGCTGGCGACGCTCCGGGAGCGGGAGCGGCTCGCCATGGAGCTGCACGACAACCTGGCCCAGATCTTCTTCTCCATCGGCATGGAGTTGGAGCGGCTCCAGGAGCACGTCTCCGAGCAGGGCCGGGAGCGCCTGGAGTTCCTGCGGTCGCTGGTCGCCCGCGGCACGGCCAGGGTGCGGGGGGCCATCTCCGCCCTCTACGACAGCGGCGCCGTCCCCGAGGGTGCCAACCTGTATAGGCGCTTTGCGGCGCTGGTTGAGGAGTTCCGGGCCGAATACAGGCTGCAGGTCGGTCTGGTGGTGACCGGCGATGTCCACCGGGTGCCGCCCCACTACCATGACGTCTTCTGCCGGGCGCTCCGGGAGGCGCTGGTCAACGTCCACAAGCACGCCCGGACCGACATGGCGGTGGTCAACCTTGCGGTGGAGCAAGACGGCGTGCGGCTCACCGTCCAGGACAACGGCGTCGGCCTGGCTCCGGGCGCCCTGGACGACGCCCCTGACGTCCGCCGCTTCGGCCTGGTCGCCCTGCGGCGCCAGGTGGAGCGCCTGGGGGGCTACCTCGAGATCGCCAACGGCGACGACGGCGGCTGCATCGTCCGCATCTGGGCGCCGCTGCGGGAGGGTGACTCGGCGGAGTCAGAGGTGATGGCTGCACATGGGGCAGATCCGGGTGCTGATCGTGGATGATCACCAGATCGTTCGCCAGGGGTTGCGCGCCATCCTCGACAAGGAGCCGGACCTGGAGGTTGTGGGGGAGGCCGCCTCGGCCGAGGAGGCCCTGGAGATCGTGAGACAGGCGCCCCCCGACGTGGCGCTGGTCGACATCCGCCTGGGCGGGATGGGCGGCATCGAGCTCTGCCGCCGGCTCCGGGAGGTGGCTCCAAACGTGGCGGTGGTGATGCTGACCAGCTTCCTGAACGAGACGCTGGTGCGGGAGTGCGTCCAGGCCGGGGCGCGCGGCTACCTGCTCAAGGATGTCAGCGACCTGGACCTGGTCCAGTCGATCCGGCGGGTGATGCAGGGCGAGGCGGCGCTCGCCCCGAAGGCCGCCGCCCTGATGCTGGACTGGATGCAGCATCGGGAGCGGGGGAACGAACTGCTGCCCGAAGACCTGGAACTGCTGCGGCTGATCGCCCGGGGCCTCACCAACCGGGAGATGGCGGCCGAACTCTACGTCAGCGAGGCCACGGTGAAGGACCGGGTCCTGGAGCTGTTCCGCAAGATGAAGGTAAAGGGCCGGGTGGAGGCGGTCATGGAAGGGGTCCGCAGGGGGCTGCTCTAGACCCCACCCAGCACCGCCGGACTCCGGCTCTTCATCCTGTTTCGCGCAGTGCGGTCGCCGGCGCGCCCCCGGCTGCGTCGAGAGACGGTCAAAGGCCCGGCCATGGAGGTGGTCACTACGGAAGGCGCAGGCGATCGAGTGTAAAGGGCTGCCCCGGAGATGAGGGCAGGCGAAGGCGCCACCAGGACGGTGGCGCCGCATCGCGCGGAGGGGCCGTCGGAGACAGGATGTCCTTCGACGGCCCCCGGCCGAGGGACCAACCCTATTCGCGCAGGTCGCCAGGTTCGTCCACGTCCCGGAACCAGCGCTCCTCCGGGAACGGGACCAGGACCATCTCCGCCTGATGCCGCTGCACCACCGCCCGGCCGCCTTCGTCACCCCGGATCGCCATCAGCTCGGGCAGGAGCGCCCGGTCAAAGAGCACCGGGCTGCGGCGCACCCCGCCGACCTCAGGAGCGACGATGGGTGCCCCCGTGCGTCGATACGCCCGGACCAGCTCCGTCACCACCGCCGGCGGCAGAAACGGCATGTCGCCCAGGCAAACCACCACCGCCTCCGGCTCCCCCACCAGGGCGCGGAGCCCGGCCCGGAGGCTGGTCGACATGCCCTCAGCCCAATCGGGGTTCGGGATCACCCGCACGGGGTACCGGGAGAGGAGCGGAGCCAACGCCTCGTGGTACGCCCCCGTCACCACCAGGACCTCCCTCAGCCCCGCCTTGAGCGGCGCCTGCAGCGACGCCTCCAGTACGGTGCGGACGTCCCAGGCGTGGAGCAGTTTGCTCCCGCCGAAGCGGCGGGAGGCGCCTCCTGCCAGCACGATCGCCGCCACGTCCCCGACGACCGCCCGGACAGGATTCGGGCCCTCCGGTTCCGCGAGCACCACCCTGCCGACCTGGGCGTTGGCAACCTCCCGGCCCACCAACAGCGAAGCCGCCTCGCGCGCGGCGATCCCGGCGTCATCCGGCCCCGCCGGGACGAGGGCGGGTACGACCCGGGCGCCACCCGGTGCGTTCCCGAGAAGGCCTTTCCAGGAAAGCAGCGCTTCGGCTGCCGCCGGCGTGACGGGACCGTCCAGCACCGGCACCACCAGTTCCGCCGGCGGCGAGACGGTCGGTCGACCGGAGTCCAGCCCCGCCGAAAGGCGGGCGGGTCCGCCGCCGGCCTCCACCAGGACGACGCAGCCCCCCACCTCGTTGAGGACGGGCGGGCGGCCGGCCTCCGTCAGTTCGCGAGCCACCCGGAGGGCCAGCGAGGTCCTGGCCGGGCCTCCGGTGAACACCACCACCTCTCCGGGGCAGATGCCGAGGGCGTGCCAGAGCAGGCCTGTTGTAGCCACACCCATCCTCCTTTGCACCGTCGTCTGCTGGTATCGCTTCCACAGCACCTGTGAGGATCCCTGCGCCGGCAACCTGGGGCCGGAGTAATGCGCACAGCAGAGAACGCCTGCGACCTCGCGGTCGCAGGCGCTCTTCATCCCTCATACACCGGCCGCAGCGCCTCGGCGAGCACGGCGTACCGCCGGTACACGGCGGCGTACGCCTCGGCAACGTCCGCCCGGGGATGGATCACCCGGGCCCGCCGGCGCACCGCGGCGGCCGCCTCCACCGGCCCGCCGTAGACCCCTCCGCCCAGGCCGCCCAGCAGCGCGGCCCCGAGCAGCGTCGCCTCGGCATCCTCCAGCACCGTGAGCGGCCGGCCCAGCACATCGGCCTTGATCTGCAGCCAGACCGGGTTGCGAGCCTGGCCCCCGGTCACCACCACGCGGGTGTAGGGCGTCCCGACCAGGTCCTCCATGGCGGTCACCATCTGTTTCAACTCGTAGGCCGTCCCCTCCAGCACGGCTTTCACCACTTGCGCCCGGGGCGTGCCGTAGCTGAGCCCTACCAGGGCGCCGCGGGAGGCCGGGTTCACCCTGGGCGGCCCCCCGCCGGCCAGGTGGGGCAGATAGAGCAGCCCCGTCGGCCCATCGCCGGCCTCCTCCGCCAGGCGGGCCAGGTCGACGTACCCCGCGCCGCCCAGGAGCTCCTGCCGGAGCCACTCCACCGAGCCGCCCGAAGCCGAGGCCCCCGCCTGCAGGCCGTAGAGCCCGGGCACCGGCAGCGGCCCCTGGCTGATCCCGCTGGCCAGGACCTCTGGCGTGAGCAGCGGCCGGACCATCGCCCCGATCACCGCCTCCGCGGTGCCGGTCGAGATGAGCATCTGCCCCGGGCCCGTCACGCCGGCGGCCAGCGCGGCGCAGGGGTGGTCGTGGCCGGCCAGCGCCACCGGCACGCCCGCCGGCAGCCCCGTCAGACTGGCCGCATCCGCGGTGATGCCACCCAGCGGGGCGCCCTCAGACACGATCTCCCGGAAGAGCGAGCGCCGCACCCCCACCGCTGACAGCAGGTCGTCCATCCAGACGCCGCCGTTCAAGTCGTAGGCCAGGGTGCGGGCCGCCAGCGTGGGGCAGGAGGCCATGCGGCCGGTCAGCTTGAAGGCGACCCACTCGGCCATGGAGAGCCAGGCCGCTCCCCTGGCATACGCCTCCGCCGCGTGCTCCTTTATCCAGAGCAGCTTCAGCAGCCCGAACTTCGGCATCAGGAAGAGACCCGTGCGCCGGAAAAGCGCCTCCCGACCCACCAGCCGCTCCAGTTCGTCTGCCTGCGGGCGGGTGCGCGGGTCGAACCAGGCGATGGCCGGGTAGGCCCACTGCCCGTCCGCGTCCACCAGCACCCCCGCCTCCGCCATGGAGGCAATGCCCACCGACGCCACCGGCTCCGCGACCGCCTGCCCTACCTCGCGCAGGCACGCGGCCACGCCCGCCCAGAGCGCCTCCGGGTCGTACTCGGCCCCGCCATCGGGCGTGCTCTCCGCCGGCGTGGGGCGCGTGGCCAGCGCCAGCAACTCGCCCGCGGGCGTGAAGGCGCCCGCCTTCAGGTGGGTCGTGCCCACGTCGATGCCGATCAACACCGCCATGCCCGTCACCTCCCGAGCGCCGACAGGTGTGCGATGGCGTCGTTCACGAACTCCGGCCCGCCGAAGCTGCCGGACTTCAGCACCAGCAGCAGTGGGCGTTCCCCCGGCGCCAGCGAGGACGGCAGGCCGGGGGCGATTTCCGCCAGCACCACCGTCTCGTCGATCCCCAGTTCCCGGCAGACCGCGGCCGAGGTGTCACCGCCCAGCGTGATCAGCCGGCGGGCGCCGGTCGCGTCGAGGGCCAGCCTAGCAACCCGCGCCAGCACGGTGGAGATGCGCTTCGAGACGGCCACCCCGTCCATTCCCAGCGAGGCGCCGAGCGCCCGGGCCGCGTCCACCGCGTCGGGCCGGTTCTCGGACCGCACCACCACGTTCGCCCCGCCCCGCAGCCCGTCGGCCGCCGCCCGGGCCAGCCGCTCTGCCGCTCCTGTGGGATCCCGTAGGGCGTCCTCGCTGGCCAGCGTGAACACCCGGGCGCCGGCCGCCGCGGCGGCCTCCACCTGGGCACGAGTCTGAGGCATCACCGAGCCGGCGATGGCCAGCACGCCGTTCGCATCGTCCAGCCGCAGCCCGGCCAGAGGCTGGTACGGGGCCACCGGCTCCCAGACCGCCGGCAGCTCCTCGGCCAGGGCGGAGGACCCCAGGAGCACCCGCTCCCCGGCGGCCGCCCGGGCGATCTGCGCCAGGTCCTCCTGGGTCTCGGCATCGCAGAGCGCATAAGCCACACCCGCCACCTGCGCCCCGGCCACCGCGCTCCGGATCGCCTGCGGGCCGCGGCGGATCACGTCCAGGGCAATCAGCCCCACCTTGCGGCTGGTCTGCCGCTGCAAGTCTACCACCAGATTCGACTCGGTGCGGGGGTGCACGGGGTCCCGGGCGAACTCGGACTCGGCGAGCAGCCGGCCGTGCACGTAGTGGACGCCGCCCCGGGTGATCCGGCCGTTCTTGGGGAACGCAGCCACGGCCAGGGCGAAGCGGTGGTTCAGTTCGTCAAACAGGGCGTCGAACTCGGGACCCACGTTTCCCCGGAACACCGAGCAGGTCTTCTTCCAGAACAGGCCGCAGCCGGCCCGGATCAGGGCCGCGGTGGCCCGCCGCACCTTCTCGTACGCCACCGACGGCTGGTCCATGCGGCTGTCGGTGTCGATGATGATCACGTCGGTCCGCCGGCCGACGAGCCGCCCGGGAAGAGCATCCAGGTCGGTTTCGGCCCCGAAGATGCGCACCGCATAGCCGTGCTTGGCGAACATCACACCGATGTCGCCCGCGCCGGTGATGTCATCGGCCACGACCCCCACGAGGGGGCGGGGGAAGCGGTCGCCGTCCTCGCCCGCCCGGGAGCCGAAGGGGTCGGAAGCACGTGGGGTGTCTCTGTTCACCACCGCAACCCTCCTCCGAGGCTGACGCCGTCCCGCAGGGCCGGCCGCTGCGTCCCCGGAGTCACCGTCGCTCCGAAGAGCGGCTTCAGTCCCGCCAGCTCGTCGTCGGTGAGGATGCGAGCCTGGCCGCCGGTCATCAGCCAGACCTTGACGTTCTGCTCCAACTCCTCGGCGATGTCCACCGCCTGGTCCAGCGTGGGCGCGTAGGTGATGACGCCGTGATTTTCCAGCAGGATGGCGTTGACAGAACGGCAGACCTCTGCGATGCGCTCGGCCAACCGCTGCGCCCCCGGCGGGATGTACTCGATAAGCGGCACCCGGCCCACCCGGGTCACCGAGCCCGAGGTGACGGCCGGCAGCACGTTGCCGGTGTCAGTGGGCGCGGCAAGGCAGCTCAGGGCGATGGCCGCCAGGGAGTGCAGGTGAAGCACGGCGCCCACCTCGGGCCGCACCCGGTAGATGGCGGCGTGGAAGATGGCCTCCTTCGACGGCCGCCGGGCCTCGCCGGGCAACGGCTGGCCGTCCAGGTCGCAGGCGACGAAGTCGCCGGGGAGCAGCCGGCCGAAGGAGGTGTTGGTGGCGCTGATCAGCATGCCGTCGCCAAAGCGGTGGCTCAGGTTGCCGCCGGTGGAGTAGGTGTAGTTCCGCTCGAAGAGCGACCGGGAATGGGCGATCATCGCTTGTACGATCTCGTCACGGTTCATCTACCTGGCCCCCTTATCGACTTGCAAGGCGGGACGGAAGTCGGAGCCGCACAGCCGGGCGATCAGCCCCGCCAGGAGCGGCGCCGCCGCCGGGTGGTCGCCCAGGCCCTCGGCCAGGCGGAAGGTGGTGGCCAGCACGGCCCCCCGGCCCAGGCGGAACCCGAGCGCGGTGGCGGCGGGCAGTCGGACCCATCCCAGCACGTAGCCGGCCAGCCAGTCGGCCTGCCATTCCTCCGCGCCCAGGATCACGTGCTCGGGCAGAAGCCCCAGCCAGTCGAGGTCCAGCGGGTTCTCCAGGGCCGGCTCATTCGGTCCGAGCAGTCCCGGCCGGAGCCAGTGCCAGCCTGAGGCCCAGTCGCCGTGCCACTGGCCGTCCTTGCGGTCGACCACCCGCAGCCCGCCTGGCAGGTCCTGCGGAGAGTCGGCCAGCAGGAGCACCCGGCCGCCTGTCTCGGCATATGCCGCAGCCGTGTCATCCAGGCAGACAGCCAGGAAGACCTCGCCGTGCGCCGGCGCGGGCCGTGCGGTCATCCCGCCGCCGGGACCGGGGTGACGCAAGGAAGCGGCCGGACTCGCAGGGGCGGTATCGTCGCAGGGCAGGTCAGCCCAGGTCGCACGGCCCACCGTGACCGCATAGCCCAGTCCCTCGAGTTGGCGGGCCAGACCCGGATGGGCCGCAGCCAGGTCGGGTGAGAGCCGAAGCGGCCGGCTGCCGCCGTCCGGGCGGTCGCAGACGCCGAAGTCCTCGTAGCCCCGGCAGATCTCCCGGCCGTGGGGGTCCAGCAGGGCCACGTGCACCCGCAGGCGCTGCGGTGACCGCGGCACCCGGAAGCGGAGCGCGCCGGCGTGCAGCACGCCGAAGGCCGGCACCACGACGCCGGTCAAGATCCCGTGCTGCGCAACGGACCGGGGTACGGCGGCGGACGGGGGCGCAGCGCCGGGCCGGGGTGCGACGGCGGGCCCCGGAAGCGGGTCTGTCACCCCCTCCTCCAGCCACCAGACCAGGGTGCAGCCCGGTCTGGCCGCGCCGGCGTCCGACGCCACCTGGAACTGCACCGCCGCCACCTCCCCCGCCGCCAGGGCCCAGCGGCCCCGGGTGAGGCCGCCCCCGGTTCCGGGGGCTCCAGAGGAAGGGGAGAGGACCGCGGGGTCGGCGGCGGCGAGGGGCCGGACGATCACCTGCGTGCCGGCGATCACCGTGGGGTACAGGTTGTGCGCCGCCTTGGGCCTGCGGTTCTGATTGAGCAGGCCGTTGCACTCCCAGTGCACGTCGGTGAACTCGGTGATGACGTAACCGTTCAGGCTCTCGTGCTGCCGCAGCGCCTCGATCTCGTGCTTGAGCGCCCGGAACTGCTGCACCTGGGTGGCCCGCACGAAGTGGGCGTACGCCCCGAAAACGGCCGGCAGCGCCGAGGCGGCGTACCGCTCCCGCACCCCGGCCGGATGGACCACGCCGTCGTTCCAGGTGGAGCCGGTGCCAAACCACCAGGGCTCCCGCCCTTCGCCGTCCAGGAGGTCGTGGGCGTCCGGCAGGCCCCAGTTGCCGAACTCGGAGTTCAGCAGGGGCTCCCGCCCGGTGGGGCGGGCGTCGCCGTGGGGGCTGAAGAGCCAGGCCGGGCGCTGGGCCAGCTCGGCGGCCCACCCTTCCCAGCGGTCGAAGTGGTCCGGGTAGGCGTAGTAGCTGTGGTAGTCCGCCAGGTCTGTGGCCATGTGGAAGTTGCCGGGGCAGGCCGAGTTGTCCACGATGAGGCGCGTCGGGTCGTACGCCTTGAAGTGGTCGTACATCTCCCGGAGCCACGCCCGGTCACGCTCCTGGCCCAGGTCGATGCCCCACGACTCGTTGATGATCGACCAGATGATCGTCGCCGGATGATTGTAGTCGCGCTCGATCAGCCCCTCCAGCGTCGCCCGGCAGAGTTCGAGGGCCCGGCCTTGCGAGTGGCTGGGATTGCCGTACTCCTCCCAGACCAGCAGCCCCAGCTTGTCGGCCCAGTACAGGTAGCGGGGGTGCGGCGCCTTGATGTGGCAGCGGAGCAGGTTCAGCCCCAGTTCCTTCGCCAGGCGGACCTGGTGCATCAGGAAGGCGTCGCCGGGCGGGGTCCAGAGCGTCCCGGGGTAGTAGTCCTGGTCCAGCGCGGCACGGATGTAGAGCGGCCTGCCGTTCAGGTAGATGCGATTCCCCCGGGCCTCCACGGTGCGCATGCCGAAGTGGTCATCGTACCGGTCGACCGGCGTGTCCCCCTTCAGCAGCTCTGCCTCGAACTCGTAGAGGTAGGGGTGGTCCGGATCCCACAGTGCAGGCTCCGGGATGCGCACGCTCAGCCGGGCCTCTCCGGCGACGGCGGGCACGGCCGGCGAGGCGTACGTGCTGCCGTCGGGACCCGTCACCCGCACACGCACGGCCCACGCACCCTCGGGCATCGGCGGCACCGGCACCGGCCCCGGGGCCCGGCGGCCGGCAGGTCCCTGCCCCGCCAGCCGCGTGCCGGTGGGGGCCGCCTCGGTGCTGAGGGGCCCCTCCGGCCCGGCCAGAATCGCCCGGAAGCGGACCTGCCCCCCGGCCACGTCGGGCGTGGCCAGGACCCGGTAGAGCCAGACGTCCTGCCAGAGGCCGCCGATGGCGCCGTACCAGCTCTGCTTGCCGTGGGGCGCCTCCTGGAACGACACGTCGGGGAACTGCCGGTACTCCCGCTCGGGCCAGGCGGCGCCGCCGGGGTCAGTGACCCGCACGGTCAGCCGGTGCGCCCGGCCCGGTTCGACGTAGCGGGTAATGTCGAACCAGAAGGGAAGGAAGCCGCCCTCGTGGTTCCCCACGTAGCGGCCGTCAATCCAGACCTCGGCCAGGTAGTCCACGGCGCCGAAGTGCAGCCGCACGGCCCGGCCGGACCAGCCGGCGGGCACGGCGAAACTGCGCTCGTACACCGAGACGTCGGCGTAATCCCGCAGGTCGTCGAACTGCGCCTGGATGCACCCCGGCACGGTGATGGTGCGGGGCTCGGTGAGGGCCGGGGGCGGGGTGTCGGGGTCGTTGCAGGGGGCGCCCGGCGTCGGCTGGAACTGCCAGGCGCCGTTCAGCGAGAGTCGCTCACGCATCGGCGTCGGCCCCTTTCGGTGCGGAGTCCCCGCCCACACGGACTGAGTCTACACCGTGAACGCCCTCTGCCGGTCCGGGTGACCCGCCGCCCGCAGCCCCAGGCCCACAGCCCGCCGCGCGCCCTGCCGCACCGACTGGCGCGCACCCTGCCCCGCAACAGGCAGTACCGGCCTCGGCGGCGACCTCCTCCGCAGCCCAGAGGCAGCGGCGGGCGAACTGGTCGATGAGATCGCCGGCCACCCAGTGGAAGTTCTCCCGGGTGGCCCAAAGCCGGTCCACCGCATCCCGGCGCAGGGCGGGCAGAACGGGGGCGGCCGGATCCCGCAGGGCGGTCCGCAGCACGGTAAGCGCGAGCGCCGCGGTGTCGCACCATCCCGCCAGCTTCTCCGCCCAGGGCCGCAGTTCCGCCTTCAGCCACGGATTGGCCATGCTGTGGAGGATGCGGTCCGCCACCCCGTGCAGCCGGGTGAACTCTCCCAGCATGTCGTCGACGAGGGCTAGGCGGCAGGCGGCTGAGGGGGTAGGCCCGGGGCCCTCTCCACAAGAAGCGGTCGTCGCATTCCTGGTCGGTGCAGCGTCCCCGTGTGCCGCCGCCAGGCCGATGTCCAGCGCGGGGACCGCGGGCGGGCGCTCCTCCGGCTGCGGGGCCCCCTCCAGGTCGGGCCCCGTGGCGGCGGGCGGGCCGCCCCAGCGCCGCCAGAAGTCGTTTAGGATGAAGGCGAGCCGGCTATAAAGCTGGCGACCCCGCTCCAGGTGCGACCAGCGGGCAAGGTCGGCCAGCACCGCCACGGCCCGGGCGTCAGCCTCATTGCCGCAGACCTCCAGCAAGGCCTGCTCCCAGGCCGCCTCCGGCTCGTAGCCCGCCGGGTCGGCCATATACCGGGCGTAGGTGTGCAGCGGGATCTTGCAGGCCTCGGGCTGCAGTGCGGCGTTGGCCACGATGCCCAGGGCCACCGTGCCCAGGTCGGCGTCGCGGCCCCGGATGGGCCGGATGTGCGGCCGCCAGCGCATCTCCAGGTCGTTGACGGGGTAATTCTCCCAGTAGAGCACCGGCCGTCGCAGAGTCTCGCTGATCACCCGGGCGTCGGCCGTGGTGAGGCGGGGCGAGCAGACCTCGGGGCCGGTCCAGAGCACGTGGACCTCAGGCCGGAGCCCCTCGCCCAGCCGCTCCAGGTAGGGGGAGCGCCCCTCGCCGCAGTACTCGGTGGGACAGAAGAGGTAGTGTTCCACGCCGCCCCACGCCTCGAGGCGGGCCAGAACCGTGTTGTTCAGCCACACGTGGGCGTCGGCCACAGTGCCGAAGCGCGCCTCGTCGTCGGCGTAGTGGAACCTGTCGGGCATGTCGTCCAGCAGCAGCATGAAGCTGCGCACCCCAAGGCGGTAGACGGCCTCCAGCTTGGCGAAGAGCGCGCCCATCTCGCCGTCATCACTGTAGTGGAGCTTCAGCGGGCTCAGGCCGAAGACGAACTGGATGGACTGCTCCCGGCAGCGCCGGTCCAGCGCGGCGAAGTAGGCCAGTTCCTCCGACAGGTAGGGCTCCTGCCAGCGGTTGCGGTGGAGGGGGTCGCTCTTGGGCGCGTAGACGTAGAGGTTGTAGCCGTGCCGGCCCAGGAAGTCGATCATGCGCTCCCGCTCGGTGCGCGACCACAGACGGCCGTAGAAGCCCTCGATCACGCCCCGGATCGCGAAGGGACTGCTCATCACCTTCAGCTCCTCTCGCCTTCCACCGTGTACAGCGCCTCGGCGTGCTGTCCGAACCGGCGGCCGCCCACCGTCAGGTCTGCGGCGATGCGCGCCCGGTAGACAGACCCGCCGGGCGGGGCCTGCACCGTGAACGCGACCTCTCCGGCCGTGCGGGGCGACAGCCGCACCCTCCCGACCTCCGGCTCGGCCCGCCAGCCCTCGGGAAGGGCCAGCCGCACCGTCGCCTCCGCGTCCGAGCCGAAGGGGTTCCGGACAACCACGGTGACCCGCAGCCGTTCCCCCGGCCGCAGGGTGGCGCGGTAGGGGTGGATGTCGGCGCCGAAGGAGCCGGTACCGAAATCGACCTCCTCCAGCGGCAGGAGCTCCCGGTGGAGCCGGGCGACCTCCCGGGCAGCCCTCTCCAGCTTGTCCAGATACTCTTCGGTCACCCGGAGCGGTCCCCAGTGGCCCCGGATCAGCACGTCGGGCCGCAGCCGCCGCAGCAGTTCCACGGTCTGCACAAAGTCGTCCGTGTCCCACCGGTTCTTGTACACGTAGTTCAGGAACAGGCCGTCCTCGTCCGCCAGCTGGTCGCCGACGGCCAGCACCCGCATGCCGTCCACCTCAAACGCGATGGCCACGGCGTAGGCGGTGTGGCCGGAGAGCGGGTAGAGCGTGAGGGTGTACTCCTCCCAGCGCACAGGCTCGCCCAGCGGCAGCCGCCGGTCGACGGGGATGGCGTCGTACCAGAGGCAGGGCAGGTCCTGCTGCTCGGGCCGCTCCAGGATGTGGGCGAAGGTCTCGGGACACCAGTGCTGCGCCGCCTCCACCTCCCGCAGCAGGTTGATGCCCGCCACGTGGTCGTCGTGGTAGTGGGTGGGGATAACCACGTCGATGGTGCGGACCCCGTACTTCTCCTTCAGCACCGGGATCGTGTAGAGCCACGGCCGGCGGGAGGCCCGGTCGGCCCCCGCGGCCGGGCCGAACATGAAGTCGTAGCCGAAGTCGATCACGAGCCCCTTGCCGCTCTCCGACCGCAGCACGAAGCTGTTGGCCATGGAGGTGCGGTTGAAGAGCAGGTGCGGCGTCTCCGGGACGGCGGGCTCGTAGGGATGTTCCCGCAGCAGGAAGAGGCGCGGGTTGTGCCGCCGCACCGTGCGCAGGTCGGCCAGCCGCTCCACGGTGGGGTCGATGGCTCCGGCGGGGTCGAGCATCGGCTCGCCGTGGGAGGGCAGGAGCACGTCCGGACGGCGGGCTTTCAGGTCCAGCAGCGAGAGGATCGTGCCGGGGATGCCCTCGCCGCCGTTGTAGGTCCACTGGGTGGCGGCGAGAGACCAGACCTTGCCCGGGCCGTAGAGGAGGTCGCCGGTGAAGGCGACCCGCCGGCCGTCGATTTCGGCGAGGAGGCTCACCGACCCGGTGGTGTGACCGGGGGTGGGCACCACGGTGAAGACGTGGCGGCCAAACCGCTGCTCCCGGTAGTCCCGGAGCAGCCCGGCCAAGGGCACGGGTTCCAGCAGGGAGAAGCGGTCCTCGCGGGTGTTGTAGATGTTGGAAAGCTCCCGGGCCTGCCAGTGGCGATCAACGCGGGCGAAGAGGTCCTGCTCGGCCTCCGGCACCCAGATGCGGACACCGGCCTCCACGGCGCGGCGCAGGCCCTGGCCCTGGTCCCGGTGATGGTGGGTCATCAGCACGTCGGTGACCCGATCGACGCCGACAGCGCCCAGCTCGTCCAGTACGCTGCCGTCGCCGAAGTCGACCAGCACCGCCGCTCGGCCGTCCTTGATCACGTAAACGTTGCACGTGTCCTGGTGCAGGAAGAGCGATTCCGAAAGCTGCCGCACAGCCAGCCCCCCATTTCACACACAGTCCGGGCGCGCCTTCCGGCAGGCGCAGTTCCGCAGCGCCGCCGATCACATTTCGCTCCGCCGCGGCGGAGCAGAGCGAGTCCTCCCGCCTACGCTCAGAGCACGTCTTCCAACCGCCGCTCGATGGGGGGCGGCTCGCCGTACTTCCACGGCGCTTCCTGGGCGATGATCACCATGAAGGCGACCCCCAGGGAGACCAGGAGGAGCGGGAAGATGGTGACGGTCTTGTAGGCGATCACGGCGATGACCACGGGAATCAGCAGGTGGAGGTGGCTGTAGACCGGGTTGGCCCCCACCTCCCAGACCGACCGCTTCAGCGCGTCCTTCCAGCCCTCGCCCTTCACGATGAGCGCCTCGAGCAGGTAGGGCTGCATGGCCAGGGCGAACGCCACCGCGTAGATCCAGATGAACCGGATCGTCCAGCCGGCCACCGGCGAGAGCAGGGCGCCCCAGAAGTAGGCGTTGGAGTACGCGAAGATGAGCAGCAACGCCCAGCCCGCCTCCCAGATCAGCCCGTTCCGGAGAAAGCGCGGGAGCGCCTTGAAGTACGTCACCATCCGCAGGTCCGCGTCGTTATCCCTGAGCTCGGTGAGGAACCAGTAGAGGGTGAAGGTGGCCGGCCCGACGGGCAGCACGAGCCACGAGAGCGCAGACCAGAACAGGTTGAGCACGATGATCGGCAGCAGGTTCTTCCAGGCAAAGCGCACGGCCTGCTTCCAGGCCTCCAGGGCCGCCCGCATGGCCTCACCTCCCGGGGCAGAGTGACAGGCTCGGCATGCCGGCTACGCCCGGCCGGCGGAGCACACGAAATCGCGGATCTTCGCCAGGGCGGTCTCCCGCACCGCGGCCAGACCCTGGGCCAGGAGTGCGGGCGCCTGCCGGTCCAGCTGCGCCGAGGTCATCCGCTTGAGCCCGCCCATGCCGCCCAGCAGGGCGTTCTCCAGGTCGGTGGCAATGTTCAGCTTGCTGATGCCGCCCCCGGGCAGGGAGATCGCGCGGTGCACCGTCTCCGGCGGCAGGCCCGACCCGCCGTGGAGCACCAGGATCGTATCCGGGCCCACCTCCCGGCGGATGGCGGCCAGACGGTCGAAGTCGATCTTCGGGTTCTTGACGGGGTACACGCCGTGGGCCGTTCCCACCGAGGTGGCCAGGGCGTCGCAGCCGGTCTGCCGCACGAACTCACCGGCCTCAGCCGGGTCGGTGTACATCTCCTCGTCGTCGAGTGTCTCCAGCTGGTCCGTGGTGGTCAGCCGGCCGAGCTCGGCCTCCACGCTCACCCCGTGGGCGTGGGCGTAAGCCACCACCTCTCGGGTGAGCGCCACGTTCTCGGCAAAGGGCTTGCTGGAGGCGTCGATCATCACCGAGGTGAAGCCGGCCTCCACCGCCTGCTCGATCACGGCCATCTCCCAGGTGTGGTCCAGGTGGAGGGCGAAGGGCACGTCGACCTTCAGGTCGCGCACCACCCGCTCCAGCTCCTCCCTGACCTCGGCGGGGGTAAGGGCGAACCAGCCCAGTTCCCGCTGGCTGATCTCGACGATCACGGGCGAACGGGCGGCCATGGCCGCCTCCATCACCGGCCGGATGCAGGCCCGGTAACGGGGGTTGAACGCGGGCACCGCATAGCCCCCGGCCTGGGCCCGGGGCAGGAACTCTGTGAGCGCGAGGCAACCAGGAATCCTCTGCTTCATCGAAGTCACCTACTCTTCCAGTTTGGCCCCGGCGGCCCGCAGGCCGGAGAGGGGGCTGGTCAGCACGGGAATGGCCGGGGGCTGCTCCAGCGAGGCCAGCACCCGGGCGATGGAGGCCTGCGCCAGCACCACCACGTCGGAGCGCTGGAGGAGAGCGCAGAGCGCCTCCTTCACCAGCCGGTCGTGGGTGGCGCCGTCGCCGGCCGACAGGGCGTCGAAGGCGCCCTCGACCACCACGGGCTCCACCGCCACCTCCCGGCCCAGCTCCTCGGCCTTGCGGCGGATGAGCCGAACGGTGGGTTCCAGCGTGGTGCGGACGGTGGCGATCACGCCGATGCGCCGCCCCGACTGCACCGCCTCGGCGGCCATGGGCTCGTCAATGCGCAGGAGGGGCAGCGGGGCGTCGGCCCGGGCGCGGTCCACCACGTCGCCCACCGAAGAGCAGCAGCAGAGCAGGGCGTCGGCCCCGGCCACTTTCGCCTGCGCGAAGTAGGCGCGCATCCGGGCCTCCACGGCGGGCGTTACGCCGCCGGCGGCGATCACGTCCTTGAGCAGGCTGTCGTCCAGGAGGTTGATCACCCGTACCCCGGGCAGTTCCCGGGCCGCCAGTTCGGTCATGGAAGCGACGGTGACCGGAGTGGTGTGCAGGAGGGCGAGGGTCTTGGGCATGGGACATCCTCCCTTTCGGCTAGAACTCGAAGGCGAGCGTGAGCACCTGCCACGGCGCCGCCTCCAGGGCCACGGCGCCGTCTTCGTCCAGGGGCAGCTCGGCGCCCTCCAGCGGCTCTTCCCGGAGGTTCACCAGGTAAGCCCTGGCAGGCCGCCGCGCCGGCCGCACCCATAGGGCCCCGGGGGAGCGCGACTCGTTGACGAAGCGCAGCAGTAGGGCATCCCGGTCCTCGGCCCGCTTGCAGGCGGTGAGCAGCAGATCGCCGGCCACCTCCACCAGCGCCCCCGCGGCCGGCAGGCTCTCCGCCACCGGGGGCAGGTGCGCTCGCATCGGCGCCACTTGGGGAACCACCGGCACGGCGGTGAGCGGTGCGGCGAAGTCGTGGGCGGCCTTGTAGCTCTGCGCCTCGTCCCAGTCGCCGGCGTGGGGGATGAGGGCGTACTCCGCCTCCACCGGCCCCAGCATCTGCGCGTCCGGCGTCCGCATGGCGGGGCCGGCGCCTCCCACGCGGCTGCCGATGTCGTCCCGGCTCAGCCAGCCCACGGCCCGGAGCAAGGTGAGCCGCACGGTGCCGTCGGGGTCGGCGGCGTATTCAGGGAGGCCCCGGTTGGCGATGGTGAGGCCCCGGGTGCCGTCGGAGACCGAGACAAACGCCAGCTGCGGATGCTCGTCCACGGCCGGCTCGGCGCTGCCCCGCTCTCCCTCGGGCCGGGCGGCGGGCCGCTCCACCACGCAGAAGTGCGACTCGGCGGCGGAGCGGGCCACCGGGGCACCCAGGGAGAAACAGGCGCGCAGCCGGTGGTCGCAGGCGCTGTTCTCGAAGTGGGTGCGGATGTCGACCCGCTTTACCCCGGGCAGCAGCGTCACGTCGCTGTGCAGCACGAAGGGCACGTACCGGGGCGAGCGGCTGGTGCGGTCCTCCGTGAGTCCCTCGGGCAGCGACCAGGCCCAGGTGACGCGCAGGGTGGCCCGGGCAGGGCCGCACTCCACCCAGGTGAGACGCGGCTGCACGCTCCGGGTGGACAGCACCTGGTCGCCCACCGGGCGGGCGTAGTTGTAGGTGTCGCCGGCGTCGCCGCCGTCCTCGAACCAGTTCAGGCCCTCGTAACGCAGGCCGGTCTCCTTGTCGTAGAGCGTGAGGCTGCCGTCCATGGGCGACACGGTCACCTTCAGGAACTGGTTCTCGAGGAGGCCCGGGCCGACGACGAGGCCCGTCGTCGCCGCATCGCCCTTGTCTCTGGCGGCGTCGCCGGCCACGGTGAACAGCCAGACCCGCTCCGGCACCGGCCGCTCCCGGGGCTCGAGGTGGTACCGGCGGTAGCCCAGCTCAGGCACCCCCTCGGCCACGAAGGTGACCAGGGTGCAGTCGTTGGCGGAGCCGGTCACCCAGGGTCCGGGCGGCGCGCCCAGCCAGTCGTACCGCTCCAGCTTGTCGATGGGGGCCTCGCCGGGCCGGGTCTGGAACGGCACCTCCCGGCCGGCGTCGTCCACGAGCCGCCACGTGCGCGGGTCGATGGCCAGGGCGGGGTTGAAGGGCACCGTCACCACGTCGGTGCGGGGCCAGGTGAGCGGGTTGAACACCACCAGCGGCTGCGCGCCTTCCGGCACGCCGGTCCGGTCCACCCGGCGGGCGATGTCCTCCAGGGCGGTCTGCGCCAGGAGGCGGGCCATCTGGTGCGACTCGGCGAAGCGCGTGAGCATCTCCCGGTGCACCTGATCGATGGAGCAGCCGCAGATGGAGTCGTGGGGGTGGTTCTCGATCAGCCGCTCCCAGGCGGTCCAGAGGTAGGTCTGCTCGTACCGGCCCCCCAGCAGCCAGTTCAGGGCCTGCAGCGGCTCGGCGTAGCGCTCCAGGGCGGTCTGGCACTCGTAGTTCTGCCGCTTGAGGTAGAGGCGGGCCGATAGAACGCCGGGCAGCAGATGGGCCTTGCGGCCAAAAGCGCGGCCCTCGCCCCGCCAGACCACCTGGAGCTCCGGGTGCTCGCCCCGCACCGCCGCCACATACTCCTCCAGGGAGCCAAGGCGGTACTCCACTCCCTCGGCGGCGAGCTCCCGGTTGATCTCCTCCAGCAGCCCGGGCAGGCGGGCGTCGCTGGGCAGGTGGTCGCCCCCCATGGGCTCCAGCAGGAAGCGGGTGGTGGCAAACGCCTTCAGGTGGGCCACGGTGCGTCGGGCCCGCTGAACAGCCTCGGCGCGTGTGCGCACCGGGTCGTCCGGGTCGTCGCGGTAGTGGCCGCGGTAGTACTCCAGCGGCAGATAGATGCCGAGGAGCCGCGTGCCGTCGGGGCCCTCCCACCAGAATTCGGACTGCATCGCCGCCGGGAACTGGGCGGCGTTGTAAGGACGGGCAAAGCGGTAAACGTCGGGGTGGCCGTGGTATCCGTCGCCGGCGGGATGGCCCACCGGCGGCGCGCCGAAGCCCCGCCAGACCACGGCGCTGTCGATGCCGAAGCCGGCCAGGATCACCGGCATGCCGGCAGAGTGGCCGAACTGGTCAGGCAGGTAGCCGACCCGGCTGGTCCGGACGCCCAGCTCCCGGGCGGTCCGCTCCCCCAGCCAGAGGTTGCGGATGTGCGCCTCGGCGCTCACCAGGAACTCGTCGGGCAAGATGTGCCACGGCCCTACCGCCAGCCGCCCGGACCGGATGTGCCCCACCAGCCGCTCCCGGTTCTCGGGCCGCACGGCGAGGTAGTCCTTGAGCACGATGGTCTGCCCGTCCAGGGTGAACCGGAAGGACGGGTCACGATCGAGGTTCTCCAACAACTGGTCGATCACGTTCACCAACCGGAAACGGAACTGCTGGTAAGTGGACCACCACTCCCGGTCCCAGTGGGTGTGGTGGTACATGATCACCTGGGTCTTCTGCTGGGCCATGGCATCACACCCCTTCCATTCTCGGCCTGGCATCGCCCGGGCCGGCGGCCAGACCCCGGCCCCGCCCGGTTTTCTAGCGAAGGTCCGCCCAGGCCGCGGCGAACAGCTGCCGCAGTGCGGCGTAGTCCTCCTCTTCCAGAGCCTCCATGGTGTCCAGGGCCGTGGCGAAGTAGAGCGAGGGCACGCCCAGTTCCGGCTGCACCTGCAGGTACTCCCGCCAGGCGGCCCGACTGGGCATGGGCCAGTTGTCGGTATCGATGAGGTGGTGGGGCAGTGCGGCCCGCGCGACCCGGGCCCGGTGCCGCATCTGCGCCACCACGGGGCTGCCGGTGTTGATGTCGTTCAGCCGGATCATGTCGGTGACCCGGGCGAAGTAGGGGTTGGGCGTGTGGGTCATCACCAGGGCGTCGGGCTTCACGCGCTTGGCCTCATCGTGGAGGATCCAGAGCAGTCGGTAGAGCAGCTCCACTCCCCACTCCCGGCCGTGGCGCCTCAAACCCGGGCCGCTGGGGGTGCGGGCCGAAAAGTCTACCTTGAAGCCGTCGGCGTCGTAGCCCTGGGACGACAGCATGAGGCGCACCGCCCGGCGGAGGGTCTCCTCGTAGGCGGGATTGGAGGGGTCGGCGGCCACGGGAAGCCCGGCCGAGTTGGTCACGCACTGGTCGGCAGGCAGGCCCTCGGGGTCCCAGGCTTTCCACCAGAGCAGCACTCGCTGCCCGGCGTTGTGGCGTCCGGCGATCCAGCCCTTCAGGTCCGGCCACTTGGCCGGGTCCGCTTCGCCGAGGGCATAGGCGGCCGCCCACTTGTCGTCGAGCACCACGATGCCCGGCCGGAGGCCGTGGGACTCCAGTGCGGCCAGGAATCGGTCGTAGTTCGCCTGGTTGGCCAGCGCCGGCGCCCGGGTCCCGGTGAGGTTCGCCAGGTGACACTGCGCGCCCCAGCCGCAGAAGATGGGCTCCCGCCACCAGCCCGGCAGGTCGGCGGGTTGGCCCACGTCCACCAAACCCCGGCTTACCAGTTCGGTGACGTACCGCTCCAGGCCCGCGTAGGGGTCGGGCTGGTTGAAGAGAAAGAGAACGCCCGGCGAGACGAACTCGCCGTCCACGGCCGTCTGCCCTTCGTAGGCGAGCCGGAGCGAGAACCCATCCTCCATCCCGTCGTAGTGGAAGCCGGTGAACAGGTGCTCGCCGGGCCGCACGATCAGGCCGGCCATGATCCACGGGCCGGCGGGGAGGTCGGGCTGATCGCCCGGCGAACCGGCCACCCGGCCGCTGCAGGCCCTGTTGGGAGCTTCGCCGGGAGCGCCGTCGGGCGCGCCCGCAGCCGCACCCCCATCGCCCCCGGTGGTCGGGTCCGCGCCGCCCTGGTCGGCAGCCACGGAAGCGGCGCGCAAGACCCCGGCGCCGGCCACCGGCGTCCGGGAGAAGCCGTAGCAGAAAGGCGCAGGGGTAAAAATCCAGTGCCGCCGGCCCGGCAGGGCGCCGGAGCCGCACACGTCGATCAGGGTCGGCTCAGAGGCGGGGATGGCCCGCCGCTCCGATCCCCAGGGCTCGGGGTTGAAGACCGAACGGAACTGCGCTCCGCTCAGGAAGAAGCCGCTGCCGTACCGGAGTGCGCCGGAGTAGTAGCCGCCGAAGAGGTGCAGGTCGGTGATCCGGCCGGCGCCGGCCACTTCCAGGTGCGCTTCCAGCGACTCCTCCCGGCACCGGAGCACCAGCGCCTTCCGCGCCCAGTGGCTGCTGACGGCCCGCACGGTCACCCGCACGCCGCCGTCCCCGTCTGCCACCTCCGGAGACTCCAGGCGGGCCGTCTCGTCCAGCCCCTCCCGGGTGTGCAGGCTGCCGCCCAGGAACAACTCCGCCCAGCGGTTGCCCGCCGCGTCCTCCAGCACCGCGAACGGGCGGTCGGCCGGAAGATGGAGCCGGTACGTGGCCGCCTCCACCAGGAGCCCGCCTTCGCGCTCTGTCACCTTGACCATGATGCTCTCTCCCTGCATGAGTGAAGTTCCGGGATGCCTCGCCCATGGCATCCTGCCGCCGTACCCGTCGTCCCTGGGAACCAAGCCGGGCCGTCGGGCGGTGCACGGCCCAGGCGGGCCGTGCAGTGGCCGGAGCGGGGGATGGCGAGACCAGCGGCGAATCCCGGTTCTTTCTCTGCTGCCGATAGGATATCCCGGAGACTTTGTCTAACACCTATAGTAAGTGGTGGTTCGCTCACGCCCCTGGGAAATCCTCTCGCCACGCGCCGATTGTGACGACCTCTCGAGGAGGTAGCGACGTGCAAGACAAGCGCAGCAAGGACCTGACGTTCATCATGGTAGGCCACGCCCACATCGATCCGGTCTGGCTCTGGGACTGGCGCGAAGGGTACGAGACGGTGAAGGCCACCTTCCGCTCCGCCCTCGACCGGCTGCGGGAGAATCCGGACATGGTCTTCGTGCACAGTTCCGCTGCCCACTACGCCTGGATGGAAAACCACCCCGAACTGCTGGCTGAGATCCGGGAGGCCGTGGCCCGGGGCCAGTGGGAGCCGGTGGGCGGCTGGTGGGTGGAGCCGGACGCCAACATCCCCTCCGGCGAGTCCCTCGCCCGGCAGGGGCTCTACGGGCAGCGCTACTTCCAGAAGGTGCTCGGCCGCAGGGCGAAGGTGGCCTTCCTGGCCGACACCTTCGGCCACCCCCACACCCTGCCGCAGCTCTTCCGGCAGGCCGGGCTGGAATCTTTCCTCTTCATGCGGCCTGGGGCAAGCGAACTCGACCTGCCGTCGAACCTTTTCCGCTGGCGCTCTCCCGACGGCTCAGAGGTGCTGGCGGCCCGGGTGGAGTGCTACAGCACGAACCCGGTCTACGTGCAGATGTCGCTGGCCCGCAACCTGGACTGGCGGCCGGCGGACGCCCGGGTCTGGGTTCACCTCTTCGGCGTGGGCAACCACGGCGGCGGACCGACCAGGAAGGCCATCGCCTCGATCCGGGAGGCCAACGCCTCCCCCGACTGGCCCACCCTTCGATTCGGGTCGCTCTCGTCTTTCTTCGCAGCGCACGCCGGACGGACCGACGTGCCGGTCCACGCCGGAGAACTCCAGCACCACGCCCGGGGCTGCTACAGCGCCCACTCGGGCATCAAGGCATGGAACCGGCAGGCGGAGTCGGCCCTGCTCACCGCCGAGCGGTGGGCGGTGCTCGCCTCCTTCTATGGCCTGCCCTACCCGGCGGACCGGCTGGAGCACGCCTGGCGGTTGCTTCTGTTCAACCAGTTCCACGACATCCTGGCGGGCACCGCGATTCCCGATGCCTACGAAGACGCCCGCCGCGAACTGGGTGAGGCGATCGCGATCGCCGACCGGACTGGCTACGCCGCCCTGCAGGTGATCGCACAGCGCATCGACACCCGGCGGGGCGGCCGCCCGGCGACGGAGATCGAGCCCATCCGGCGGGTGCGCTGGACCCCCGAGCGCTGGACCGTAGACCTGGGCGACGGCACGCCCGTGGTGGTCTTCAACCCGAGCCCCTGGCCCCGCACCGAGGCCGTGGCGGTGGAGCTGAACGAGTGGGGCACCGACGACCTGAAGGTGCTGGACGACCAGGAGCGCCCCGTGATCCACCAGTTGGGCCGTCCGGACTCCGTCACCGCCAACCGGCCCCGGGTGCTCTTCACGGCCGAGGTGCCGGCGTTCGGCTACCGGGTCTACCGGGTGGTGGACGAGCCTGCGGCGCCGGTGCCGGAGGGCGGGCTCACGGCCTCGCGGGAGGTCCTGGAGAACCGCTGGTGGCGGCTCGAACTGGACCCGACCACCGGCACCCTGAAGGCGCTGTGGGACAAGTCCCGGGGCCTGCAGCTGCTGGCCGGCGCCGGCGCCCGGCTGCTGGTGGTGGCGGACCCGTCCGACACCTGGGGCCACGGCGTGACGGCCCTGCGACACGAGGTCGGAGCCTTCTCCTGCGTCCGGGCAGAGCTGGTGGAGGACGGTCCGGTGCGGGCGACGTGGCGGATCACATACCGATGGACGGGCGGGTTGGGCCTCCACTCCACCGCCCGGCAGGAGATCAGTCTCTTCCGGGACAGTCCGGTAATCGAAGGGCGCCTGACGGTGGACTGGCACGACCGGCAGCGGGCGCTCAAGCTCGCCTTCCCCTTCGCCCTCGACGAGGCATGCGCCACCTTCTCGGTTCCTTACGGCCACGCCGTCCGCCCGGCAGACGGCCAGGAGGAGCCGCTGCAGCAGTGGCTGGATGTGACCGGCTTCGTGCGGGACGCCCGGGGCAACCGGCTCCGGGCGGGCGTGGCCCTGCTGAACGACGGCAAGTACGGCGGCGACGTGCTGGGAGGCGAGGCCCGCCTCACCCTCCTGCGCAGCCCGGTCTACGCCCACCACGATCCGCACCGGCTGGAAGAGGGCGTGGAATACCGCTACCAGGACCAGGGGGAGCAGACGACCCGCTGGCGGCTGGTGCCGCACGCCGGCTCCTGGGCCGATGCCGGCGTGGTGCAGGCGGCCCACGACCTGAACACGCCGATGGCCGTCATCCGGGAGTATGCTCACCCGGGTGAACTGCCGAAGGCGGCCAGCTTCGTCACGGTCGATCCCCCCGACCAGGTGGTGGTGACCGCCCTGAAGCAGGCCGAGGAGGGCGAAGATCTCATCCTGCGGCTCTACGAGCCCGCCGGCCGTCCGGCGCGGGCCCGAGTCAGCATCCCGCTGGCGCAGGCCGCCTTTGCCGTGGAGGCCGGGCCGTACCAGATCAAGAGCTACCGCATCAGCCGCACCGGGGAAGTGCGGGAGGTCAACATCCTGGAGGAGTAGGCGCAACAGCAACGGCCCCGGCAGTTCGCCGGGGCCGTGCCATTCGGCCGTGTGGAGCCTAGAGCTCCAGCTGGATGATATTCCCCTCCACGATGGTCTTGATGCCCATCTGCTCCAGCACGCTCACCGGGACCAGCGTGCGGTCGTTGACGATGTACGCGTTCTCACCGGCGGTCACCGTCACCGCGTTGCCCCAGGGCATCGTGACCGAAGCCGTCCGCGTCTCCTGGTTCCACTCCACCAGCCCGCCGTACAGTTCGGCGACCCAGCGGAACGGCACGTAGATCCCGTCTTCCTTCAGCTCGGGTGCGACGTCGATTTCCTGGGAGCGGCCCGCGATGAAGAGCGCCGGCTTGCCGACCTCGAGGCTGACGCCCTTCACGTACAGGATGCGACCCTCGGTGCGCGGGGCGATGGTGCCGTCCCTCTCAACGGCGCTCATCACCAGCGGGGTGACCAGCGG